>JAHIOY010000121.1 GCA_018894495.1 Patescibacteria group bacterium | reverse complement strand
TAACAAGCCCAATAAAAGAAATAGGCGAATTTCCGGTAAAAATTAAATTTAAACATAATCTGGAAGCGGAAATAAAAGTAATAGTCACGGAAGAGAAATAATAAATCAACGAATAACGAATTTATTACGAATCTACTAATTGCGAAGCAATTAGTAATGTAATTTTCGAATAAACGAATATTCGTAAATTCGCTTATTCGTAACTGATTCGCTATTCGTTGATAGAGTGCTTATGGCACGATATATTTTTGTGGCTGGCGGAGTAATGTCTGGCATTGGTAAGGGAGTCGCAACTTCTTCTATTGGAAAAATTCTCCAAAGCAAGGGTTTTAGGGTTACGGCCATCAAGATTGACCCCTATGTTAACGTTGATGCCGGGACAATGAATCCGATTGAACACGGAGAGATTTTTGTGACCGATGATGGCACTGAGTGCGACCAGGACGTAGGAAATTACGAAAGATTTTTAAACGAGAATCTAACCACCGCTCATTATATTACTACCGGCAGAGTATATCGGGCAGTGATAGAGAGAGAAAGAAATTTGGGATACAAAGGGAGAAGCGTTGAGGTTGTTCCCGACGTTCCCAACGAAGTGATTTCTAGACTCATCAAGGCAGCCAAAAAAACAAAGTCCGATATTGTTTTAGTTGAAATTGGAGGCACGGTAGGCGAATATCAAAATCTTATTTTTTTGGAGGCGGCTCGAATTAGGAAACTTCAACATCCAAAGGAAGTTCTTTTTATTTTAGTGAGCTATTTGCCGGTGCCGGAAAAAATCGGCGAGATGAAAACAAAACCAACCCAGACGGCGGTACGGCTCTTAAATGAAGCCGGGATTCAGCCGGATATTATTTTAGCCCGAGCTAAAGTTTCTTTAGATGAACCGAGGAAAAGGAAAATCTCCATATTTTGCAATGTTCTCAAAAAAGACGTTATTTCGGCCCCGGATGTGGGTTCAATTTATGAAATCCCGCTTAATTTTGAAAAAGAAAATTTAGGCAATAGAATCTTGAAAAAATTAAATTTAAAACCAAGAAAGAAAAACCTCAAGGACTGGGGAAAATTAGTAAGGACAATTAAAACAGTTAAAGAATCGGTTAGAATCGGAGTGGTTGGAAAGTATTTTGAAACCGGAGAATTTACTTTGATGGATTCTTACTTATCGGTAATTGAAGCCATAAAGCACGCCGCCTGGTTCTTAAAAAGAAAGCCGGAAATTTTTTGGCTGACGGCAGAAAAATACGAAAACGAGCCCAAAGCATTGGCCGAATTAAAAAATTTAGATGGCGTTATTGTTCCGGGCGGTTTTGGCAGTAGGGGAGTAGAAGGGAAAATTCGAGCCATTGAGTTTTGCCGAAAAAATAAAATCCCTTATTTGGGGCTTTGTTTGGGCATGCAGTTGGCTGTTATTGAATTTGCCAGAAATGTTTGCAGATTGAAAGATGCCAATTCGGCTGAATTTTCAGCCAATTGCCAATATCCAGTCATTGACGTTATGCCGGAACAAAAAACTCTTATTAAGGAAAAAAAATACGGCGGAACGATGCGACTGGGCGCTTATAAATGCGAATTGAAGTCAGGGACTAAAAGCTGGAGGGCTTACGGCAAGCAAAAATACATTTTTGAACGCCATCGCCACCGATATGAATTAAACAATAAGTTTAGAGCTCTTTTAGAAAAAAAGGGAATGGTTATGGCCGGAACTAATCCAGAAAGGGATTTAGTTGAGCTCATTGAATTAAAAAATCATCCATTTTTTGTTGGCGCTCAATTTCATCCCGAATACAAATCAAGACCTCTGAGACCTCATCCCTTGTTCAGAGAATTTATAAGAGCGTGCGTTCTTCCACGTTGACAATCTTGGCAACTCTTTGAGAGCGGTTAAAACATTTTTTTCTCGTTGTTGAAAAGCGAACCGCGCCTTCTTTCAAGGCATACAAAGTATCGTCTGTGCCCCGTTTAACGTTTTTTCCGGGAAGAAATTTTGTGCCCCGTTGTCTAACCAAAATTTGCCCGGGTTTAGCAACTTGCCCGGCAAAAAGTTTAATTCCCAAATATTTGGGCAAAGAGTCCCTTCCCAATCTTGTCGCTCCGGTTGATTTTGTTTTAGCCAT
>JAHIOY010000012.1 GCA_018894495.1 Patescibacteria group bacterium | reverse complement strand
TCTTTTTGTAGCGCTTGGCTGGATTCTGTTATTTTTTCCTCAGCCCTTTAAATTGGCATATTTTATTATTTGGTTAATGTATTTTTTGGCTTTATTTGTTTCGTTTCTTAGTATTTATTTTAAAATTAAAGACCTAAAAGTCAGCTTCGCAGCCCTGCCCTACATATTCCTAACCCACCTTTACTACGGTTTCCGATTTATCAAAGGTTTTGTCTTTACAAAAGCTCTGAAAAGTTAAAAGTTTCATATGAAAATTTCCATCTCATATCCGCCAATTGAATCTGAAAAAGGGACACCGCTTTTAGGGCAGAATCGCCAATTCCAGTGGTTTAATAGTCCTACTTATATTTATCCAATGGTTCCGGCTTATGCCGCGACCCTTCTTAAAGCAAACGGCTACGATGTCTTTTGGGATGACGGCATAGCCGAGGAGTTAAGCTACGAGGAATGGTTAAAAAGAATTATTCAAGAAAAACCGGACTTGGTAGCCATTGAGACAAAAACCCCGGTAATTAAACGCCACTGGCGGATAATAAATGAGTTAAAAGTTAAAAGTTCAAAGTTAAAAGTTGTCTTGATGGGCGACCATGTTACCGCTCTGCCGGAAGAATCCTTAAAAAACAGTCAAGTTGACTATGTTTTAACCGGCGGCGACTACGACTTTATGCTTTTGAATTTAGCCAATCACTTAACCAAGGGAGAAAAATTAAAACCCGGCTGGTATTATAGAAGTGAAAAGTTGAAAGTTATTGTCTCGAAAACGAAAGTTTTCGAGAAACTGGAAAAAGAAAAGTTTAGCGGCGAGAACGATAAAATTGTTTCAACAGGCCATTTTCAGTTAAATCATGATTTAAACACCTTGCCCTTTATTGACCGAGAATTAACAAAATGGAAATTATATGCTTACAAAAACGGCAACTTCAAATACCCGCCAGGAACCTATATGATGTCAGGCAGAGATTGCTGGTGGGGAAAATGTTTTTTCTGCTCATGGACAACCTTATTTCCCGGCGCCAACTTCCGCGTCCGTTCGGCCAAATTGGCATTGGATGAAGTCGGGCATTTAATTGACTTGGGCGTTAAGGAAATAATGGAGGACTCCGGCACTTTGCCGGTTGGCGATTGGTTAAAAGAGTTTTGTCAAGGAATGATTGAACGCGGCTATAATAAAAAAGTGACGCTCAGTTGCAATATGCGGATTAATGGCATTAAATCTCTTGAAACCTGGAGATTGCTGAAAAGAGCCGGATTTAGAATGATACTGTTCGGTTTGGAATCGGCCAATCAAGAGACCCTGACTAAAATAAATAAGGGTTTAAAGGTTGAAGAGATTGAACCGGGCTTAAAAATGTGCAAAGAAGCCGGATTAGAACCCCATATCACCGCCATGATGGGTTTCCCTTGGGAGACAAAAAAAGACGCTCAAAAAACAATTGATTTAGCCAAAAGATTATTTAAAAAGGGCTCTGTTGACACCTTGCAAGCAACAATAATTATTCCTTATCCCGGGACTCCTCTTTATAAATACTGCAAAGAAAATAACTTATTAAATTTTAATGACTACGATAGATTTGACCAAAGAGAGCAGGTGATGAAATCAGAGTTAACAACGGAAGATGTAAAAGAATTAACTCAAAGTTTATATAAATCCTTTGCCAGCCCCCAATTTATATTAAGAAAGGTTTTTAGTATCCGCAACGTGGATGATGCCAAATTCTTGGCAAGGGCTGGAATGAAACTTTTAGGCCATCTAACCGACTTTGGGAAATAATCTATGACTCTCAAAGTTCACTTCACTATTTCTGCAGCAGTTGGTCTGGCATTTGGTCTTATTTTTAAATCCTATTTTATTGGCATGGCAAGCTGGCTAATCGGCTGGGCTATTGATTTTGACCATTTAATGGATTATTTCATCTACTTGCTGAAATTTAAAACAAGACCTAATTTAGGCGAGTTTTTATCCGGCGATTTTTTCAAAAAATTAGGTAAAATTTATATTTTAGCCCACGGCTGGGAATATTTGATTTTATTTATAACAGTTGGCAGTTTTACATTGCCTTGGCAGCTTGTTTTGGCTATTGCCCTTTCTTATTCATTACATTTATTTTTAGACCAACTTGCCTGCAATACAAATAAATGGATGTATTTTTTAATCTATAGAATAAAAGTCAATTTCAACGTAAATAAACTTTGCCGGGATTAAAAATCTATGCCATTTGTATTCAAAAAATTAGAAATTCCAGAAGTTATTTTGATAGAGCCAAAAATTTTTATAAAAGAAAAATGGCTATGCCGAGAGATAGAAATTTTATATAAACTCAACCCCGTGTTGTCGTCACATAAAGACAATTTTTTACTAAAACTTGACTTATTCAGAAGACAACTATATAATACTTTTATATGATAGATCTAAACAAAAAAGAGATTTTTAAATTTCTCATTAAAGAATTTCATACCCAGTCCCTACCCCCTGTAATAAAAAGAGAATTAGAAATCCCTCTTTTTTCCAATAAGATTATCACTATCTATGGACCCAGAAGAAGCGGAAAGAGTTTTTATTTTTTGACGAAATTCAAAACATAAAAGATTGGGAAATTTTCGTTAGAAGAATTTATGATAAAGAAAAATCTCAAATTTTTATTACTGGTTCTTCTTCAAAACTTCTGAGCAAGGAAATAGCTACTTCTTTAAGAGGAAGAACTATAAGTTATTCTTTATTTCCTTTAAATTTTAAGGAATTTTTATC
>JAHIOY010000120.1 GCA_018894495.1 Patescibacteria group bacterium | reverse complement strand
TTTCTTTATTTTTTTCAAAATTGAATTTCCACTTCCCGCTTCCATCTTTATATTCCCACTCATTTTGATTATATTCCCATTTCTTCGCTAAATAATAAGCAAGATTATTCTGACACCAGAGGATAAGAATCTCATTTCTTTTCCTGTCTTTTAATTTTTCTGTACAACCGAAAGCCTTTTCAGCATATTTGATGGCTTCTTGTAGACTAGCAAATCCCTTTTCTCTTTTTTGGACAGCCTTTTTTCTAAGTTCTTTTGCTTTATCCTTTCTTTTCAATTCCTCATAAAGCTCTGCATTTTCCTCATGAAACTCTGCATCCATAAGCCTTTCTTCGTAAATACGACAGCGAATATATGCATAATTTTTAAAAGTTTGCGCTTGTGTAAAATGGCGACTTTCTTCTAACAATTCATTTTTTAAAGTAGAAGTGATTATCTTGTATATTCCATACCCCAATATTGCTATAAACATCCCTACCACTACCAAAAGAATATTCAGAGCATCTGCTAAGGTAGTTTCGCTTACCGACGAAGATAAAATAGAACTAAAAAAGCTTTTTCCAATAACGTAAATACCCCAGCAACTAAAAATACCTATCCAAAAACCTAATATTATATCCGCCTTTTTAAATACTACTTTCAGCAATTCCAATATCAGTTTCCACGCCTTCAACAATTTTCCTTTAATAAAATCTCTTACTCCCATAAATATAATATAGCATAAAAAATTGGGGATTGAAACCAAATTTCCTTCTTTGGGGAGGTTTAGAAAGAGGGAAGACGACAATATATTTGCCAAAAGGAGATTGGGGCCGGCCACTAAAGAGTGCCATAGGTATCAACTCTATTTTTCCTCCCTCTCTATTTTTCCTCCCTCGGACTTACCTTTGTCAATCTGGACAAAAATTTATTTTTCTAATTCCTACATTTCTACTACTTCTAAAAACTAAAACAAGTTAAGTTAAAGCGCCTGCTCTGATAATTTTAAATACTTTTATAGTTCAAATTATTTTCAGCCCAAAATTCGGCGTTGAGAATTGATTGACCGGCCGCGCCGCGAATAGTGTTGTGTCCTAAGATATTCATCTTGACGCCGTTTTCCAAAACCGAGTCCTCTCGTATTCTGCCGACTGTTACCGACATCCCATTGCCAGCCAGCCGGTCTAATTTTGGCTGAGGCCGCATGGGGTCATCGGTTACAATAAGTAATTTTTCTGGCGAACTGGACAGTTTTTTAAAATCTTTTCCAAAATCAGCCAAGACCTTCTTAATTTGCTCAATTGAAACCGGCTTTGCCAAAGAAATATGCAAATCCTCCAAATGACCGTCGGTTGTTGCTACCCGGTGGCAAGAAGCGGAAATCTTAAAATCGGCATCCAATATTTTTAATGGCTCGCTTTCCATTTTCTCCTCTTCTTCTCTGATATAAGGCAAAACATTGTCAATTATATCCAAAGATGCCACTCCCGGGTACCCGGCGCCGGAAACGGCCTGCATAGTTGAAACAAGGACCTCCTTAATGCCAAAATTGTCTAAAAGGGGTTTTAAGACCAGAGTCATAATAATGGTAGTGCAGTTTGGGTTAGTGACAATAAAGCCGGGCCAGCGCCGGCTTTGCTGTTGGGCTTTGAGCAGTTCAAGATGGTCGGGATTAATCTCGGCAATCAAAAGAGGCACATCTTCTTCCATCCGAAAAGCCGAGGCATTGGAAAAAACCTTGTAGCCAGCCAAAGCAAACTTTGGTTCAAGTTCTTTGGCGATATCGGCTGGGACAGCGGAAAAAACAATCTCAACCCCATTATTGCTCATAGCTTCCGGTTTGGCTTCTTTGATGAGCATTGAACAAACCTCTTTTGGCATCTCTCGGGAAATGAACCAATTACAAACCTGACTATATGGTTTGCCAACTAAATCTTTTGAAGCCATCAAAACCTTGAGGTTAAAATAGGGGTGGTGAGCCAGCATCTCCATAAAGCGCTGACCAACCATTCCCGTAGCCCCCAAAATGCCAACATTGATTTTTTTCATAAAACGAGTTCTTTATGAAATATTTTAATTAATTTTTTGACCTTTGATCTCCCGACAATTGCGTCAAGCCGAAGACAATTTCGATATGGGAAAGCTCCCAATTCTGCCTCTGGACAAAATTTATAAAGCAACTGATTAAACCTCTCGGCTATTTTCCAATCCATTCTCCCAATAGCATTGACCATAGAGGCCTCTTTAATTGAGAGACGATAACCCAAGCCGTTAATTTTTCTCTCGCAATTTTCAAAATCATGACTGTTCTTTATTTCGGGACGAAATAAAGACTTGTTTCTTTCTACGACGAGATAGACCTTACTTTTGGTATCTCTAATCAAAATTATATTAATGCCTTCTTGGCTAATAACTTTTGTTATTTCAAAAAGGGCGCCAGGTCTGACCATTTTCTCACCCCTGACAATAAGCAAATATAAATTGTCTCTAAAACTGATAATTTTAGCGCCATCTTTTCTAGGGACGTTATTTTCAATAATTGTCTTTTGCTCAGGAGCAACAATATAAGTCACCTCAACCTTAATTCCTTTTCCTCTAACTAAATTAATTGCTTTAGTATGAATCACCTTTCCTGCTTCTTCTGCCTCGCCGTAAGTTAGGGATTTGATTGTCCTGGCATTTTTTACAATTTTTGGGTCAGCCGAAAGAACGCCGGGCACATTTTTCCAGAGAATGACTTTGGAGGCATTAAGAACGGCGCCGAGCAAACAAGCCATGGTATCGGAGCCCCCTCGGCCTAAAGTTGTGGTTTCTCCCCGCCTCGTTCTGCCGATGAATCCAGTAATAACGGGTATTGAAGAAAAATTCTTGCTTGCCCGCCGAAGCATGAAGGGCGAAGGCGGGAGTTTCGATTTAATGTTTCTCACGCTCTCTTCATAAACGATATTAGCATCGCCAAAATTTTCATCAGTAATGAGCCCTAAGTCCTCTCCGGTCAATCTCTTAGCATTAATACCGTTTTTAATCAAAATCTCGGCAAAGAGCAAAGATGACCATTTTTCTCCGTAAGACAAAATTCTATCCCGATGGGCTAATTGTTTATCCCGCTCCTTCAGAAGGGGCGGGATAAAAACTTGAATTTTCAAATCCTTTTCTAATTCTTTTTTCAAAGAATCTGTTTCTAAGTCCAATTTCTCGCTTCTGACACCGAGCTTAGTCGTCCATTCCTTGTGCTGATTTATAAGTTCGTTAATAATTTTTTTATTGTAGTTTTGTGATAATCTTAGCAATTTATCAGTTACTCCGGCTAAAGCCGAAACAACCACCACCGGCTTTTGGTTTAATTCTAATTGTTCTTTAATTCTTCTTAGCGCCAATTTAACCAACCGAGGATTGTCAATTATTTCACCGCCGAATTTGTTGATTATTATCATAAAATTTAAATTTTGGAAAAATCAAGCGTGGCAAAATAATCATCAATTGTTTCCGCCCTCCTGATTCGCTCAACTGAACCATTTTCTTTCAAGATTAATTCGGCCGAGCGCAATTTTCCATTATAATTAAAACCCATGGCGTGGCCGTGCGCCCCGACGTCATGAATAACAATAATATCTCCAATTTTTAGTTTTGGCAATTTTCTGTTTATGGCGAACTTATCATTATTTTCGCACAAAGAACCAACCACATCGTAAATATGATTGCTGGGCAAATCTTCTTTTCCCAAGACAGTAATATGATGCTCGGCGCCGTAAATCGCCGGCCTCATTAAATTCGCCATACATGCGTCAACGCCGATATACTCTTTATAGGTGTGCTTTTCATTGCTCACTTTGGTTACCAAATAACCATAGGGTCCGGTTACCATTCGGCCGCATTCCATCACCACCCCTAAAGAAGGAAGGTTGCTTTTAATAATTATTTTTTCGTATAACTTCTTGATTCTTTCTGACAAGTCCTCCAAATCCACCGGCTCCTCCTCCGGTTTATAAGGAATGCCTATGCCGCCTCCCAAATTGACAAATTCAACTTTTGTCTTCGTTTTTTGCTCAACTTCCAATGCCAAATCAAAGAGCATCTCAGCCGTGCCAGCCAAAACATCGGGGTTTAGTTCGTTGGAAACAATCATCGTATGCAATCCGAATCTTTTCGCCCCTTTCTTCTTCAGGATTTCAATGGCCTCAAAAATCTGTTCTTTGGTCATTCCATATTTCGCTTCCTCCGGTTTGCCGATAATGGGATTTCCTTTAATTTTTCTTAAGGGCCCCGGATTATAACGAACGCAGATTAATTCAGGAAGGCCGGCCTCTTTCTCAAGTTTCTCAATAAAGGTAATGTCGTCTAAATTGATAATTGCTCCCAAGTCCCTGGCTTTTTTAAATTCCCCGGCCGCCGTGTCGTTTGAAGAAAACATAATCTCTTCCCCTTTCAACCCCACTCTCTCGGCTAAAATAAGTTCGGGCAGAGAACTGCAGTCAGCTCCCATTCCCTCTTCCTTTAATATCTTCAAAATATAAGGATTGGGGCAGGCCTTGACGGCAAAATAATTTTTGAAATTCGGCAGCCAAGAAAACGCCCGTAAAAATCGACGGGCATTTTCTCTGAGCCCTTTTTCATCATACAAGTAAAAAGGAGAGGGCTCGGTCTCCATTATTTCTTCAACCCTTTCTTTATTAAATGGCAGTTTTTTAACCATTGAATTATAGACCTCTTCTTAAATTTTCTTTTAGCGATTTAATTCCCGCTTTTATTTCTTTCCTCCGGCCAAAGGCCGAAAATCTTACATATCCCTCGCCGCAAATTCCAAATCCCGCGCCCGGCGTGGAAATCACTTGAGCTTCTTTCAAGAGTTTATCAAAAAATTCCCAAGAAGAAAGATTACGAGGACATTTCGCCCATAGATAAGGGGCGTTTACGCCTCCAAAAACTTTCAGTTTCAATCTTTCCAACCCTTCTTTAATGAGATTGGCATTTTCCAGATAATACTTAATTTGTTTGCGGGTTTCCTTTTGTCCCGCTTCAGAGAAAACAGCCAGCCCGCCCTCCTGGGCGATGTTTGAAGCTCCGTTAAACATTGTGGACTGCCTTCTTCTCCAGAGACGATTAATCTCTCCCTCTCCTGAGGCATCTTCTGTAATCAAATCGTTTGGCACAATTGTCCAGCCCAGCCGTATGCCGGTGAAGCCGGCTGATTTGGAAAGGCTTTGAATCTCAATGGCGCACTTTCTTGAACCTTCAATTTGGTAAATGCTTTTTGGAAGATTTTTTTCTTGAATATATTCTGAATAAGCGGCGTCAAAAATTATAAGCGCTTTGTTTTCTTGGGCATAATCCACAAATTCCCTTAATTGGGACGCCTTGGCCGTAGCGCCTGTCGGATTATTGGGACTGCACAAAAAAATCAAATCCACCTTTTCTTCCGGGAGAGAAGGAAAAAATCCATTTTCTTCCTTAGCCGCCAAATAAATAAGCTTTTTTCCGGCAATCAAATTGGCATCGCGATAAACCGGGTAGACAGGGTCGCAGATTGCGACACGGCTGTCCGGCGCAAAAATAGAACTGATATTGGCGCAGTCGCTTTTTGCCCCGTCTGAAATAAAAATTTCAGAGGGACTGATTTCTACCCCTCTTTTCCCGTACCATTTGGAGAGCGATTCCCTGAGTTTAACGTCTCCAGCAGAATCGCCATAGCCGGTATAGGTTTCTCTCTTGCTCAACTCCCTAACCTTACTTTTTAAACCCTTAATTACCGCGTGAACAATCGGTTCGGTTGTATTGCCGACGCCGAGGTTAAAAATTTTCGCTCGGGGATGAACGGCTAAATAAAGTTTAACTCTTTTATCAGTTTCTGAAAAAAGATAATTTTTTGACAGATTTTTGAAATTGGGATTAGTCCTTGCCATTTAAATTAGATTCAACTCCTTTAATGCTTTCTCCAGGGCTGGCCTGTTTTTTTCTTCTAAAGGACAAAGAGGCAATCTAAAATTCTCTTCTATTTTCCCCATCATTGCCAAAGCAGTTTTAACCGGAATCGGATTCGTTTCAATAAAATTAGTCCTCATTAATTTCAGTAAACGAAAGTTGATTTCCTTTGCCTTTGACCACTCTCCGTTTAAAGCGAGCCGACAAAGCTCGCTAAACTCTTTCGGCACCTCATTGGCAACAACGCTAATACCTCCCTTTCCTCCCAAAACCATTGAGGCAAAGGTTACGGAGTCATCGCCGGAAAACAAAACAAAATCCTTTGGCGCATCTTTCAGGACTTCAGCTACTTGAGTTATATTGCCCGATGCTTCTTTTATCCCGATTACCTGAGGAACTTCTTTGGCGAGCCTTAAGACCGTCTGCGGCAAAACATTGGAACCGGTTCGCCCCGGCACATTATAAAGAATAATCGGCAAATCAACGGCTTCCCCTATCGTCTTATAATGCGCCACCAATCCATTTGGCGTTGGTTTGTTATAATAAGGAGAGACAATCAGCAATCCGTCAGCCCCCGCTTCTTTAACAATTTGAGCGAGATGAACGGCTTTTTGAGTATCGTTAGAACCTGCCCCGGCGATGAGCGGAATTTGTCCATTTGCTTCACTAACCGCCGCTCTAACAACTTGGCCATATTCTTCATAATTTAATGTCGCTCCTTCGCCCGTAGTGCCGCAGACAGCCAAACCATTAATTCCTCCTTCAATTTGAAATCGCACCAATCTTTTTAATGCCTCCAAGTCCAAACTCTTATCTTTTTTAAAAGGGGTGACAAGGGCAGTAATTGCTCCGGATAAACTAATTTTCTTCATATTTCTTACTTTTACTCCGCGCTTTTTATTTTATTACCTCAAAAATTAATGTCAAGTTTATAAAGAAATTTGACAAATCATCTCTCCTTTAAACTCTCTTCAACCTTTATTCCAAAATGCCTGCCGCCTTGTTCCTTATGAACTAAAACCTCATCGCCAACTTTTAACTTTGAAACCGAAATTGGTTTTCCCTCTTTATCAACAAGGCAGATTGTTTCGGCGTTCTGCAAAATTGTGCTTATTTTCTTTATTTCGGGACGAAATAAAAACTTGGTTTCTCCTCCGCTTTCTGCCTCAAGCAAAAGCATTGGCCTTCTCTCAATTTTAATCCGACCGACATTTTCTTGTCTTGCTTCACCCTTTTGGTTTGCGATTAAAACCTCGTCTCCGGATTTTAATTCGCTCAAATACTTTGTCTTGTCTTTAGAAACCTTAATGTAGGCGTGGACTGCCCCGGCGTTAACTCTAAATGGCCTCGTCTCAACATAAGGATTTTCCAGTGTCTCAGAATGGATAAGAAAGAGGGCGTTGGCTTGAGAACCAACCAGCATTCCCTCGCCCAAATTTAAAATGGAAACCGTATCAACGCAAACCCTATCTCCGAGACCGATTGGTTTTATTTTCGTGAGCCGGGCTGGCATTAGATTGATTTGAACTTTTGAGGTCTCCATCAAGATTTTTTTAACCGCTTTTATTTCCGCGGGATTTTTAGGACTAAAAACAATTCCGTCAACGCCTTTTTCCAAGATTCCTAGTGCTAATGTTGCTTCTTCAAGATTAGAAGCAAAAGTCAATAATTTTTTACCGCTTAATTTAGCAATTAAATTTTCCAAAGGAATAATTTTCCAATCCTTGGTCTTAATCATTAGCCAATCGGCAATCCCGCCGGCCGCAACGGCTAAGTCCTCTTTTTCTCCCGAGTCAATCTCAACCAGCGCGCAATTGTCTTCTTTGAGCGCCTTCAAGTCCTCTTTATTATTTACTTTAACAATTCTAATATCGCCGCCGCTTTCTGACGCCACCTTTATGCCCCTGGCTAATTCTTTAACCCTTGATACATTTTCTTTTTCAACAACCAAAACATCAACCCCGGCTTCAAGCGAAGCTTTAGACAGCGGTTTAATGTCTTCCCATTTACCATTTAATTTGAGCCAAAGCGATTTCATCATAATAAAATTAACCTAATTAACCTAATTGCTCTAATTTCTAATCAAATCCCAATCCCCAAACTTCATAAGTTTAAAGTTCATTGTCTCGAAAACGAAAGTTTTCGAGAAACTTGAAATGCAAAGTTCAAAATTACAGTTAAAAGTTCAAGGTTTTTGAATTTAAATTTCATAACTTTTAACTTTGAATTGCAACTTTTAACTTTTAACTTTTAACTTTGTTCTGGTTGGTCATTGGGTTATTGGTCATTGATTAGGTCAATTAGCAATTAGGTTAATTAGAAATTATTTCAACTCTCTCATCGCTTCATCAACTGTTTTTCCCTCGTGGACAATCCTTGCCAAAGCCCTGACCATTTTCTCCGGGTCTTTATGCTGAAAAACATTCCTGCCAATGGAAATTCCTCTGGCTCCGGCTTTCATTGCGCCAAAAACCATTTCTAAAATTTCCTTATCGCTACCCATTTTAGGACCGCCAGCAATCAATAACGGCACCGGGCAACCCTCTACTGCTTCTCTAAATGATTCAACGTCCCCGGTATAATTTGTCTTAACTATGTCCGCTCCCAGTTCGGCTCCAATCCTGGCTGCCATTTTTACCCATTTTGGATTATGTTCGCTATCAATCTTTTCTCCCCGGGGATACATCATTGCTAATAAAGGCATTCCCCATTTATCGCAAATTTCGGCTACCAAACCCAAATCCCTCAACATTTCTGGTTCCTGTTTTGCGCCGATATTGATATGGATTGAAACCCCATCCGCCCCCAATCTAATTGCCTCCTCCACCGTAGTCACCAAGACCTTATTGTTGACATCCGAACCGGCAATTGTACTTCCTGAAAGATGGACGATTAATCCAATATCTTTGCCATAACCCCTAAAACCCGAACTAACTATTCCTTTGTGCAAAATAACCGCGTTGGCGCCTCCTCGGCTCACTTTGTCAATTATTCCCGGCATATTAACTAAACCCTCAATCGGCCCCACGCTCACGCCGTGGTCCATCGGTACAATTATTATGTTTTTTGACATTTTGTCAAAAATTCTTTCTAATCGTATTTTTTTTCCAATAGTCATAAGCCTACGAATTTACGAATTATTACGAATATACTAATTAGATTTCTTCGACCTTTTCCCGTAGTAGCCCCGCCCTCTAATCCTATGTAATCCTTGTCGGAAATAGCAAACTTGAAATAACGAATGTGTGTTGTTATTAACTTTGACATATAGCATAGAGGGCGGGACACTACGGGGTTCCCTCAAAAAAATTAGCCCCTTTTACGAGGCTAGTTTTAATTGATTTAATTTTTATTTATTTTATGCAGTAAAACTAACCTCTTTTTCAGGGCTAAAAAAATTAAACAAATAAAACCAAATTTTTTTCATATTTAAGATTTTTCCTGCTTTCGCGGCGCTACTTGCCACATTGTGCCTTTGTCCTCCGGCCTCTCTCCCAACCCTTCAATGTTGCCAATAATGAGAACCTCGCCGCCTTTCTTGTTCTTACCGGCTTCCTTTCCGGCATTCCCCACAACCGTAATTCTTCCGCCATCCATTCCAAAAGCAAGATTATGGCCTACATCCCCCACGATAACTTGCTCAACATTCGGCCGATTTCCGTAACCCAAAAAATTAAGGCGTTTTTCCAATCTTGAAGTATTTAAAGATATTTTTAATTTTTTAAAATCTTCCTTATCCGAATATTTCGCCCCTCCATAATCAGCCGTTCGGTTAATAACAGAAGGAGGCACAAGACCGAGATTGGGTTCGTATTCTTTTTTGACGCCGTATTTTGTTTCTTTAGATTCGTATTCTTTAATTACTCCTTTAAGAATTTTTTCCAAAGAACCAGGTTCAATCGTTGGCAGTTCAGAAAAAATCTCTTTAGCTAATTTTATCAGGGATTTCCGCCTTTCTTTCCCATCCTTAATTTTTTCTATAGCTCCAAAATTTTTCCTATTTTTATCGTAAGCATTCACTATTTCCCCTACTCTTTTTTCTTCCTCCTCAGAAATCTCAATTTTCTTTCCTTCAATTTCTTTTTGGGAATCTTGTTCTTTGACGATTTTTTCTGCGCTTATCGGTGTTTTTTCTCTTCCAAATTCTCTCATAAATTTGTTTTATCTTAAATTCTTTAATACTTACAAAATAGCACTATTTGAAAATCCTTGTCAAGAGCCAAAGGAAAAATTTAAGCCACAGTGGCTCTTTTTAATTCCCGGACGAAGTTCTCTAATTCCGATAACATTTTTTCTTTATCATCTAAATTTTCTTCAATGAGATTAATGATGGAGCTGCCAACTATTGCCCCGTCTGCGCCCAGCTTAATTATTTTTTCTACCTGTTCCGGCTTTGATATTCCAAATCCGACTGCTAAAGGAATCCCCTGCGAAAATTTCTTAATTTTAGATAACAATGGCTTGAGGCACTCTGAAAGTTTTTCTCTTGCCCCGGTCGCGCCGAGCAGAGAAACAACGTAAAGAAATCCTTGAGAGACAGAAAGAATTTTTTTTAATCTTTCTTCGGTGGTTGTTGGAGCGACTAAAAAAATTAAATCAGTGTCATATTGACGACAAAAATTCAAAAGGGGCCCGGCTTCTTCTATGGGCAGGTCAGGAACTATTAAACCCGAGATTCCGGATTTTTGGCAATCCCGGACAAATTTTTCCAAGCCCGGTTGGAGAACTAAATTATAATAAGTAAGACAAACCTTAGGAACCCCCTTGATTTCTTTAACTATTTTAAAATATAAATCAGGATTCATCCCGGCTTTTCTTGCTCTTTCGCTCGCTTTCTGAATCACTATTCCGTCAGCAATTGGGTCGGAAAAGGGTAAACCCAATTCAATTATATCTACTCCCCCTCTAACTAAGGAATTTACTATTCCAACTGTCTCTACGATGCTTGGGTCCCCAGCCATAACAAAACCAATCAAAGCGCCTTGCTTTTTCTTTTTTAATTCTTCAAATTTTTCTTTTATTGTTGTCATAATTTGAAAATACTACAGAGACCCACTCTCTGTCAGATAAAATTTAACACTCATAATTTAATGCCCATTTCTTCAGCCACGACAAAAACATCTTTATCTCCTCGTCCAGAGAGGTTGACAATTATTGTCTGATTCTTTTTGAACTTTCTGGCAATTTTAACTGCCTGAAATACGGCGTGGGCTGATTCCAAAGCCGGAATAATTCCTTCGGTCTGACTGAGAAGTTTAAAGGCATCAAGGGCTTCTTTATCGGTTGTTGACTTTACTTTGACCCGGCCCTTTTTTACTAAATAACTCAATTCCGGTCCCACTCCGGGATAATCCAAGCCAGCCGAAATTGAATAAGATGTCTTTATTTGGCCATATTTATCCTGAAGCACTTTTGAGTACATTCCATGCAAAACGCCATCTGTCCCGGCGCAAAGAGTTGCTCCGTGTTCTCCGGTTTTTATTCCCTTACCGCCGGCTTCCACTCCAATCAATTCAACATCCTCATCTTCCAAAAATTCATAAAATATGCCCATAGCATTGCTCCCTCCGCCAACGCAAGCCAAAATTGCCTCAGGCAAAGAATTTTCTTTTTCTAAAATCTGGCGCTTTGTTTCTCTTCCAATCACTCGTTGAAATTCCCTGACCATCATTGGGTAGGGATGGGGACCAACAACACTGCCTATCAGATAGTAAGTTGTCTCAACGTTGGTTAACCAGTCCCTCAGGGCTTCGTTGACCGCGTCTTTTAAAGTCCGAGAACCGGAATTGACGGGAATGACTTTTGCCTGCAATAATTCCATCCTAAAGACATTTAATTTCTGCCTCTCTATATCTTCAGCGCCCATATATATCTGGCAAGGGATTTGAAGAGCAGCAGCAGCCATGGCTGCAGCCACGCCGTGTTGTCCGGCCCCGGTTTCAGCAATGAGACGCTTTTTCCCCATCTTTTTGGCTAATAATGCCTGGCCCATAGTGTTATTCAATTTATGGGCTCCGCCATGAACCAAGTCCTCTCTTTTTAAATAAATTTTTGCTCCGGCCAATTTTTTGGTTAAATTTTGAGCATAATACAAAGGGGTAGGTCTTCCGCCAAACTCTTTCAAATAGTAATTCAATTCGCTTCGGAAGTTTTTGTCTTTGCTAAATTTATTAAAAGCCACTTCTAGTTCTTCAAGGGCCGGCATTAAGACCTCAGGAGCAAATCTCCCGCCATAGCTATTAAATTTTCCTAATTTATCCGGTAGTTTCATTGTTTAAAATTTGAAAAATTTTAAAAATTTATAAATTTACAAATTCTTTAACTTTTTCTCTGATATTTTCAGCCAACATAATACTTGTTCCGATTAAAACCGCTTTTGCTCCGGCTTTCAATACCCGCTCTAAGTCATTTTTATCATTGATGCCACTTTCACTAATTATTATTCTGTCTCTCGGAATTTTGGGGGCTAATTTTTCGGTCGTAGTTAAGTCCACCTTCATTGTTTTTAAATCACGATTATTAATTCCGAGCAATTTGGCCCCAGAATCTAAGGCAAACTTGAGCTCCTTTTCCGAACGAATTTCAACCAATGTTTCCATTCCCAGCCGATGAGTTTTTTCCACAAATTTCTTGGTTTTCTCTTTCAAGAGAGAAACAATTAATAAAATAGCGTCTGCTCCATTGGCATAACTTTCATAAATTTGAAATTGGTCAAAAATAAAATCCTTTCTTAAAACTGGCACCTTAACCTCTCTTTTTACTCTTTTTAAATCTTCTAAAGAACCTTGAAAGTTTTTATCAGTTAAAACAGAAATAGCACAGGCGCCACCCCTTTCCATTTCTTTTGCTGCTTTAACCACATCAATTTCTCGAATTTTTCTTTCGGGACTCGCTTTTTTGACTTCAGTAATGATTGGAATTTCTCCCTCTTTTATCTTTTTCTCTAATACTAAAATCAAACTTCGCCTTTCCTTGAGGGCTTTAATTTCTTTTATCTTTTCTCGTTTTAATTTAGACCAATCAAACCGCATAAGGGACAGACCTCTGCAAAGTCTGTAGGGGTCAGACCCCTGCAAAGTCTGCAGAGGTCAGACCTCTGTTAGGCCTCTGTTAGATTATTCAGCGATATTTTAAAATCAAATCTCATTTTGCAAACCCCGCAAAATTTCTAAATTCCTCAAGTTTTTTGGACGATAGACCTTTGTCTAAAACATCTCTGGCAATTTTAATTCCTTGTTTTAAGTCCTTGGCTTTGTTGC
This sequence comes from Patescibacteria group bacterium, assembly GCA_018894495.1. Taxonomy (GTDB): domain Bacteria; phylum Patescibacteriota; class Minisyncoccia; order Minisyncoccales; family JAHIOY01; genus JAHIOY01. The sequence goes on along the minus strand of JAHIOY010000120.1, from coordinate 6,822 downwards.
CGACAACAATTCCGGCCGCTGAATTTAAAAGGACGATGTCTCTTTTTGGTCCTTTTTCTCTTCCGCTAAGAATATCAACTAACATTTTAGCATTTTCTTTTTTATCTCCGCCGAGCAGGTCCCCGGCTTTTGCCCTTTTGAAACCAAAATCCTCTGGTTTAATAAAATAGGTCTTGATTTTTCCTTCTCTTAGTTCTGAGAGTTTTGTTTTCCCTAAATTGGATATTTCGTCTAAACCCGATTCGCCATAAACTACCATTGCCTGCTTTAGTCCTAACAATTTAAAAACTTCGGCTAATTTCTCGGTTAAATTTGGAGCAAAAACACCCATTATCTGGGACTGAGAATGAGCCGGATTGGTCAAGGGTCCCAAGATATTAAAAACCGTTCTGAACCCCAACTCCTTTCTTGTCGGCATAACGTATTTCATTGCCAAGTGGTGGGCCGGGGCAAACATAAATCCAATTCCTATTTTTTCTATACCTTCTTTGATTTTATCCGGTTCTAAATTTAAGTTAATTCCTAACTCCTCTAACACATCAGCTGAGCCGCAATGAGAGGTTATTGCCCTATTGCCATGTTTGGCAACAGGGACACCGGCAGCCGCCACAATAAACATCGCGGTAGTTGAGATATTAAAGGTCTTAATTTTATCTCCGCCTGTGCCGCAAACATCAATCAATACTCCCTCAACCTTTGGGCTTATTTTCTGCGAAAATTTTCTCATCACTTTGGCAAGACCGGCAATCTCCTCGGCGGTTTCTCCTTTCATTCTTAAGGCAGTTAAAAAAGAACCGAGACAAGAAGACGTCGCCTCTCCTGACATAATCTGCTCCATCGCCCTTTCTGACTCTTTGCCGCTCAAATTTTTTTCTACGATAAGTTTTTGAATAAATTCTTTCATAGTTCTACGAATTTACGAATATTTACGAATATACGAATAAGCAAGGCAAGTGGTTTCAGGGTCCAAGATGAGCTCAAGAGCGAGGGCATCCTTGCCGAAGGGTGCACCTCGCAGCCGAGCCCGAGACAGGGTTTGTATTTCAGTAAAAGCTTTGGACGGCTCGGCGAGAGATAGCAGCGGCGGAAATATACTATTTATTAACCACCTTCGCCGACTGCGTGCTCCCTGAGGCAAGGTGCCCGAGCGATTGGGACTTGCCGAACGATTACTTTATCTCTAAAAAATTTTTGACAATCTTTATTCCTTCTTTGGTTAATATTGATTCTGGATGAAACTGAAGTCCGTAGATTTCGTAGTCCCTGTGTTTCAAGCCCATTATTTCTCCATCATCTAAACTTTCGGCTGTTATTTCCAAACAATCTGGTAAATTTTTCCGAGCTACAACTAAAGAATGATATCTCGCGGCTGCGAGCGGATTTTTGATTCCCTTCAAAATTCCTTTGCCGCAATGCTTAATTAAAGAAGTTTTCCCGTGTCTCAGGATTTTTGCCTTTCTGATTTTTGCCCCAAAGACATAACCAATACATTGATGGCCAAGACAAATACCTAAAATAGGAATTTTTGGACCAAATTTCTTAATGATTTGATTTGAAATTCCGGCTTCTTTTGGCGTCTTGGGTCCGGGAGAAATGATGATATGGGAAATTGAATTTTCTTTTACCGCTTTTTCAATTTCTTCCACTTTAGCGGTATTCTGAACAACAATCGGATTTCCGCCCAAAATCCCCGCATATTGAACTAAATTATAAACAAAGGAATCAATATTATCAATTACCAAAACATTTTTCACCCCGTTAGAAGTCGGTTTATTAGAAATAGTTTTTATTGTGGAATAATTAGTTTTCATGAATTATCGTATTATTATTATGCAAAATAAAAATTTTTGAAAAAATTTTTATTCCAAGACTTCTAACGGGGTTCATATCACAATTGCTTTTAACATTGCCTCGGCTTTATTCATTGCTTCTTGATATTCTTTTTCCGGATTTGACTCAGCCACTATGCCTGCTCCGGTCTGAATATATGCCTTATTTTTTTCAAAAATTATGGTTCTGATTGTTATTGCCGCATCCATATTTCGGTTAAATGAAAAATATCCGATGGCGCCAGAATAGATACCCCTTTTAGTTGGTTCCAATTCATCAATAATTTCCATTGCCCTGACTTTTGGAGCTCCGGAAACGGTACCGGCCGGAAAAATACTTTTGAAAGCGGAAAATTCATCCTCGTCGTCTTTCAGTTCGCCAGAAACCTCAGAAACAAGATGCTGAACATGAGAATATTTTTCTACGGCCATTAATTTTTTAACTTTAACACTGCCGAACTTTGCCACTCGGCCCAGGTCATTTCTAGCCAGGTCAACCAACATAATGTGTTCCGCCTTTTCTTTTTCATCATTAAGCATCTCTTTTTCCAATTCTTTATCCTCCTTAGGATTTCTTCCTCTCGGCCTCGTCCCGGCAATGGGATACGTTTCAACCTTTCTATTCTCAACTCTGACTAACATCTCCGGACTGGAGCCAACTATTTTTCTTTCTCCAAAATCAAGATAATACATATAAGGCGAGGGATTTATTTTTTTCAGATTATTATAGACCCGGAATTTATCACCAACAAAATCTGTTTCTAGACGTTGAGAAAGAACCACCTGGAAGACATCGCCAGCCGAAATGTATTTTTTTGCCTTTTTAACATTTTCTTCAAATTTCTTTTTCAAGTTTTTATTTCGGGAATCCAAAATAAACAATGGAATATTGGCTAAAAAATTATTTGATTTATTTATCCCCTTTTTTTTGTTTATCTTTGATGAAACAGAAAAAATAATTTTCTTTGAAATTTCCTCTAAGTCCTTAGAAATACCTTGTCTATCAATTTTCTGACCAGGAGATGAAAATTGGTGCGAAATCAGATATGTCTTTTTCTTTTTGTGGTCAAAAATTATATTATTCTTGGCTAAGATAAATTCACAATCCGGCTCTTTTAAATCATCTTTGGCTTTCCCTTTCGAATTATGAAAATATCTCACCAGGTCATAAGAAAAATAACCGACAAAACCGGCGGAAAATCTTAAAAATGGTTTCTTTTTGAGCCCAAACTGGGAAATCAAATTTTCCAGTATTTCCAGCGGCTCCCTGCCTTTGAGCTTCAACTTTCTTAGTTCCGGGTCTAAGACCTCAAGTCCTATTTTTCCATCCTTAATGGTTAATTTTGCCGCCGGATTAAAGCCAATAAAAGAATATCTGGCTGCTTTCTCGCCGCCTTCGGCTGACTCCAGAAGATAACTATTTTCACTCTTCACTGCCTTATAAACAGCTTCCGGGTCCTCTTCCTTTATTTCTTTATATGTGGAAATTACATTAATCATGGTAAAAAATCATATTAAAAATTAAAAACCCTCCGCAAGATTCGGAGGGTTTAAGTTTATTTTTTAAAGATTTTTCACTACATTAAACCGAACCTTGCGTTCAATAAAGCAAAGTCCAGTTCCAAGAATTTACTTGAATAATCTCTAATTTCATAAATCTATTTTAGATTTTACTCTGCCCAAAAGGATTGTCAAGAGCTAAGATAATCTTAACACGAAAGTTTAAAGAAAATTAACTGGCTCATAAAGACCCGGCGGCATTTTTATTAATTTCTTTGTAAGGACAAGGGCTCCTTTGGCAAATAGAATTGGCGATTGGGCCCGGTGGCTGATTTCAATTCTTTCGCCTTCACTGGCAAAAGTAATGGTGTGGTCGCCAGCCACATCGCCAACTCGGAGGGAATGGGTGGGAATTTCTTTGCCGCTTACTTGGGAAATGAGCTGAGCGAATTTCTTTGCCGTCCCGGAAGGGGCATCCTTCTTTGCCTTTCGGTGAACCTCAACTATTTCAACGTCCCAACCAGAAAGTTTCTTTGCGAGTCCCGGAATAATTGAAAACAAAACATTTATCCCAATTGACATATTTGGCGAAAAGAGAATTGGAATTTTCTTGCTTGCTTCCTTGAGCAATTTTATTTGCGCTTCGTTCAAGCCGGTAGTTCCAATGACCATTGGCTTTTGATATTTCAGGGCATAGTTTAGATGGTCAATTGTTGCCTCAGGCGCGGTGAACTCAATTAAGACATCAGCCTTTTCGATTTGGTTGGCATCGCTGCCGACCAAAGGATGTCCTGACCTCTCCAAAACAACTGCCACTTCAAAATCAGAGTCGGCCAAAGCCAAATTCCAAATTGCCGAGCCCATTCTACCGGCTCCTCCGCTGATTGCTAATTTAATTTTGTTCCCCATACTTCTAAAATAGCATCGCCAAAAACCTTGTCAATGCCAGTTTTACATGGTTTATCCTTCAATTAAATTTTCAACACTCTGCTTTGCTTTCGCTAAAAGCCGTTTTGCTTTTTTGCGGGCTTTATGCGATTTTTGGACCAAATCCGCGATTTTTTGCTGGGTGGATTTATTTATTTTTGGAACAATAATATTTTTGACGGCTTCTTTCGGTACTGCTGTAAGAATAGTGCCTGCCGTTTCTTTTTCAAATTGCATTTGTAAAATAAAACTTTTCGCTAAAATCAGTAAAACTTCCTGTAAAATATCCTTACTTCTGAATTGGAAAAAGCCATTTGACGCTAAATATCCTTCTTGTTCTTTTCCAACCAAAGCAACTTTTTCTAATGATCCTTCAACGCTGGAAAGAATAACATCGTTAGTTTGAATTATCCATTGAGCTCTATCTGGCGCATTTTCTCCTAAAATTTCGGCTTTGTTATATTCACCGGTTGATAAATCAACTTCTGAAATCTCAATGTATTGAAAAACTTTATCTTTTTGCGGCTTAAATTTTCGTTTTGGATTTATGACAATATCTCCTATTGGCACTGCGCCGAGATTATTAAAATTTTTTATCAAATCCAAGTATTCCGGCTGATAATATTCAGCATCCAGCCGCAAACCGCCTTCAAGTTTTGATTTTTGGATAATGGGATAAGTAATCATTTTTTCAGGAAAGATAAAATGAATTTTAGAAAATTCATAATCCTACCAACGATTGATAAATTATCCTTTCCTCAAGCTGTTAATTTATAACGCACTTCTTCTGGTCTATTATTCCAATTTCCTTCTTGTGCTACATAACCTCTTTCTAACCACTCAGTTATAATTTTTCTTGTTAAATCAAAATTTCCCGCAATATACTCTAAACTTTTTCTATTCTTTCCGTCCCGCGAGTCAAAATAAACATAATGGGGGTAATTATTATTTTAGACTTTTATACATTTTATATTTAACACAAAATAGCTTCATAATTTTATTCCCAAAAACTAAATTTTTGCTCTTTTTTCGTTATTTTTCTACTTTTTAGTTATCCACAGGTAAACTATTGACACCACTTTTAGAAATGATACCATTAAATTGGTACTTGTGAGGGCTTTGGCTCTCCCACGGTTGAATAAAGGAACGACCTTTAAACCGTAGACAAGTACCAAAAATTAGTTATTGCGTTTCTAAATCTCCACTGTGGAGAATTTTTTTATATTGGTTATTAATTTCATCTTTCTTTGCTTTCCAAAACGGAATGATACTCCAAAAGAATTTTTTTCCTCCCTCAATTTCTTTTATAATTATCTTTACCTTTGTTCTTAAATTATCTGTAATTGCTACAAACCCATAATACCTTACTGTAATCATTCTGTTCTCCCATCTTGAGTTAATTTTTTGACGTTCAAATCTTTTTGTCTCGTGAAACTCCTGAAGGGTGTGGGATTTTTTAATTACTTGTGGTGCCAGTTTTAATAATTTCAAACGCATATATTGTTGTTTTATTGGTCGTGCTTTATTCCATTCGCCAAATTTAATATGGTCCAACCCTTTCGCATTAAAAGATATGGTTTCCTGAAAATAAGGGCAATAAATTTCGCCAATCTCTTTATAAAATTTCTCGGCTTCTTCTTTAATTTTTTTAAATTTTTCTATATCAATATCCATCATATTTTTACTCCCAAAAACTAAATTTTTGCTCTTTGGCGAATTTGACGAACGCCTCGGCGACTTCGTCTAAATTGCATAGTCAATTGCCTATAAGATTGGTGATTATCTTTATTAAAATATCTTTTTCTTTTGGGTTGCTCTCCGCAATCAAAAGAGCTAAGGCGGTCAAGTCGTTGTCATTAAATCGCCTGAAATTTCTCGCCGTTTTCCTGCCCGAATAAATCGCTGGCTTCTTTCTTGGCGAGCAATTCTTTTTTTATTTCTTGAATAACTTTTGCCGCATCTTCGTATTTCAAAACAAATTTCCCCTTTGCTTTTTTTACAAGGGATATTTTTTCTTTGTCGTATTGTTCAAGCAGAGTAAGTGTTTTTGTCGCCCAGATACGAAATTGCGTCGCCCGTTTAGAATTAACACGATAGCCAACCGAAATAATAGCGTCTAAATTATAGAATTGCGTTTTGTAGGTTTTGCCATCTGCGGCAGTATGTTCCAAAATGGAACTAACTGAATTTTTGTCTAATTCTTCTGATTTAAAGATATTGTTAAAATGTTTTGTTATGGCTGGCCTTCGGGTGTCAAAAAGAATAGCTATCTGTTTTTGTGTCAGCCAGACAGTTTCCTCTTTCAACCGCACATCTAACTTAACTTCATTTTTTGAAGTTTTATAAATTACTATTTCGCCTTTATTGAATTCTTGTTTTACCATAGTTTTTACCTAAAATTTCCTCTGGCAACGTCAAACCTCGCCAACCTCTAATTTGGGAGACGAAATAATTTTTTTGCGTTTTGGGTTGTTATTTCGGCTATTTCTTCAAGACCTAAATTTTTAATTTTGGCGATATACTCGGCTATAAATTTGACATAAAGAGGTTCGTTGCGCACAGGTTG
>JAHIOY010000011.1 GCA_018894495.1 Patescibacteria group bacterium | reverse complement strand
TCTATCTGCCATTTTGTGTTTAAAGGAATTTTCTTTTTGAACAGCCAGCTTTCGGCCGTTTTTATTAATTTTCTCATTTTTGAAAAATTAACTTTTTCTTCAGGCGCTATCAGCATTGCCGGATTTCGCAGAAGTTTAACCTCTACAAAAGAAATGGTCTCTCCCTTTTTAGCAATAATATCAATCTCTCCTTTTTGGGGATTTCCCGGAATTCTAAAAAAGTAGTTTTTATCTAAAATCTGATAGCCCTTATTTTTAAAATAATCTTCAGCAATCCTTTCCCCGAAATTGCCGGTTTGTTTTGTATTCATAAAAATTTCAAGTTATTAATTATGCATTTTTCTATTATAACAAAAATTAAAAGAAATCGGGAGTCGTGTGGATAACTTTATTTGACTTTCTATTTTCTTTCTACTATAATTCAGTATAAGAAATAGTTAAAATATAGTCAACTAAAACTATGCTTACAAAACGGCAAAAACAAGTTTTTGATTTTATAACTTCGTATCATAAAAAACGGGGTTATTCGCCTTCCCTGAAAGAAATATGCAAGCGCTTCGATCTTGCCTCTGTTTCAACGGCTCATTTTCATGTAAAGAAATTGCAGGGCTTGGGACTTTTGGAAAAACAATATAATAAGCCGCGGTCAATCGCTCTTCACGAAAATGTAAAAAAAGTGCTGACAAGAAAAAAGTGTCCTGCCTGCGGACAGAAAGAAGATCCTGATGGACGATGTTTATGTGTTAATAGAGATGCTTGGTAAATGCAAAAAGTGTCACCCTTAGAAACGAAAATGTGCTAAAATATAATCATATATGAACAACGAGCTATACGAAGTTATAAAAATATATGCTACCAAACCTCATAAAGAATTGGCTTCATTGCTCTTGGACAAATCAAAAGACCAGCTAATTGCCCTTTTGAACAGTTTGGTTACTATTTATATCAATGATAAAAATTCCTCTCTTCTCAGAGAATACATTACTGTGTCTTTGGCAGGCTATACGCCGACCAATACTAAAATCGGATATAATGGATTCAAACAATCAACCCGAATTGGCGGCAAAGTTATAGCAGGTGAAGCTAAACCGCAGAATTTTTATTAAAAACGACTCGACACGCTCGATGATTTGTTATAGCATATATTTGCAATCTAAAAGAGCAAATATATGGCTAAAAAAACAATATCAGATTTGCCGTCAAAGAAAAAATGTAAAAAATGGCTAGAATCTAAAGGTTTTACTGACGTGAAACCAGCAAAAAATCAAAAGTGTGACTTAATCGCGAGAAAAAATGATAAAACTTATTTTATAGAAGTAAAATATTCATCAAAAGAAAAAGGAGAATTTTTTGGTACGGTTATGCTAACCGAAATGTATCAAGCAATTAAAAACAAAAATAACTATTTATTTTTGATATGCAGGGGTGTCAGTGGCAATATAAACGGTTGGTTTTTTAATCTGTTCACCGTAGAAAATTTCATTAAATATTGCACATTAACCACTCCGATCTTCCATTATCGTATAAGTCAAGACGAAAATAAGGAATTGTCTGTTCCAAAATTCGGCAAAAGAGTTATTTTAGCCTCAGAATGCCTAATAGAAAACATGTGGAAAGATTTCCAAAAATGGAAAATAGGATTTAAAACTGGTGAAAAAAATGAAAAATAAATATATTGTAACTAAACTTGAAACAATAAGGCGGACAGAAAAAGTTCAATATGAAGTTTTAATACCAGAAAAAATAAAAAACAAAGGGGAATATACCCAAAACCAATTAGAAGGAGGTAATTATAAAAACTGTAGAGTGGTTGACATTGTTGATAGTGAAGTGTTAGATGATGAAATTATTAGTTTGACAAAAAAACGGAAAGGGAAAAATTAGAAAAAGTACTTCGGATAAATGATCGCGGCTAATATTAGGGGTTGGCGGTTTTGGCAAATAGACGAAAGAATATACTGGCTTTATAAACCAATTGGCAACGATAAAATTGGGGAAGAATTAAAATCAAAACACGCGTTACTAACTTCTATTTGGCGCTTTCCGCCAGAAAGAAAAAACGGACACCCGGCCCCATTTCCATTAGTTTTACCAGCAAGAATAATTTATTCTATTTTAGACGGTAAAAAGGGAATGGTTTTAGACCCGTATGTTGGCAGTGGGACAACCTGTTTGGCCGCAAAATTATTGGGAGCAAATTATATCGGCATAGATATTTCAAAAGAGTATGTTAAAGACGCAGAGAATAGATTAAAAAACTCTCTTAACTATAAAAAAATAATTGACGAAGAAATTTCAAAACATATTGTGGAAAAAACATTTGAAGATAGAAAAAATAATAATGAAAACACAGGAAAATTTCGCAAGAACTTAACTTATCAAGCAATTCTTCTAAAAATATAAAGGCATTTCAATTGCTTGAATTTCCTTTGGCAAATCCATTTCTACAATTTTAATAGGACTATATTTTTCACGATAGGCATTTAGATTTACTGATTCCAAAAATTGTCCGAGTTTTTCGGCTAAATACATAAATTTAATAAGGTGGACCCGGGCAGAATTGAACTGCCATTTATGCAATGCGAATGCATCGTTCTGCCGTTAAACTACAGGCCCTCTGGCGCTAAAAATCCATCAATTTTAATTTTCCCCGTCTTAAAATCAGGATGAATTTTTAAAAATCCCTCTGCTTCTCTCTTTAGGACTTCTAAGTGCTGCAGGTTTTTCCCAATAACCATAATTGTAAATGGTTCTTTCTTGCTGAATTTTTTGCTAAAACCGTGGTCTCCAAAAGCAATTGAGCAGGCAATCCCCAGTTCTTGGCCGCAGTAATCTTTTGTTTCTTCTCCCAACGATTCTTCCAGACCGCCGCGGCTGATGACAAACCCCTGAGGAATGTTTTCTAAGCGGCCGGGATTAAACTTTCCTGTGCCGTCATAATATACGCCAACAGCGTTATGAATATCTTTTGGTCTGAGCATTTCTTTAGCCGTAATATAGCTTATTTTCACTTCTTTACCAACTTCTTTGCCCATTTCTTCACTTATTGATTTTATTTTTTCTGCCAGTTTTTTTGTCCAATCTTCTGCGTAATCGTTCACTTCTTTATCGGTCGGTTCCCGTTTCTCGTCAGGATTATCCCATTTCCAAGCTAATTTAGCCACACCGCAATCTTCATGACTGGTAATTTCCTCAAGACCAAGATCAATGGCAACCCTTGCCGCTTTTTCACACGCTTTTTCCTTATCTTTATCAAACAGCCTTCCTGTGTCAGCCCAAGTAAAAACGCCTTTCTCTTTTTTTTTCATCGCAGTCCCTTCGTCCATACAAACCGCTATGTCGGGCCGTGGCCGAAACGCCTCTCTTAAATTTCCAATACCTTCAAAAAACTTTTTTGCCCCTTCCTTATGCAATTCTTTAATACAAGGCGATTGTGTTTCCCACTCCCTGTTTTTAACTAAATCAATTCCTCTTTTTTCTTGTTTTGCTTTAAATTCTGTTTTCATAAAATGTTTTCCTAAAATTTGTTAGAATTTACAAAACCCTGCTTATTTTATGTCAACCCGTTTTCTTGAATAGTCATATTTTTATGCTTATACGGACATATTATCAAACTTTATAAGGTTTATCAAAATTAAGAAACTTTATAAAGTTAGCAAAAGAGGTATTTTCTCTCTGCCCCTTTTTTCAACGGCCGCCGAATTTCGTGCCAACAAAGTTGGCACGCCACTATAGAAATTTTAAACTATCAGGCAAATTATCAATACCACTAAATTCTTTTACGACAATTGATTTTATCTTCTGCTTTATTTCGGGTTTAACAAAAGTAATTGTCATTTCTTTTTCGCCACCGATGCTTTCGCAATCGTCCTCAATTAAAACGTCGGGAATAATCTTTTCCGCAATATCTTTGTATGATTCTCCATTTTTGCGATAAAAAACTTGTCCTTTTGGAAAATCATATTTTCCCAAAACTGATTTATCTTTTTCAACATCTTCAACGGTTTCGTGTGAGCTTAAGTATAAAATTTCTGCGCCTTGCTTTTGCCAATTTTTCAGTTTTTCTACTGCATTACCAACAGGAATATAGGAAATATAATCATGCCCAGACGGGTCTTTGTTCAAAACTTGATTTACTCGTTCTTCGCGAGTTTTACCTTCTGCGCTTTTGTGCATTATTATCGTACCATGTAGAAAAACTAAAATTTTCATAATTTCCTATTTAATTAACTCGTCAACGCTTACATCAAGGGCTTTGGATATTTTCTTGAGTGTATCAAACGTTGGATTCTGATTTTTTCCGGCTCCAGTTTTGATAATTGTATTGTTGGCGACATCGGCCAATTTAGACAATTTTTCTTAGTTAATTTGTCGGGGCGCTGGGATTCGAACCCAGAGAATCTCACGGTCCCGAACCGTGCATGTTACCGTTACACCACGCCCCGTAAAATCAATTTTTAATTTTTAATTTTTAATAAATTTTTAATGATTTAATTTTGAAATTGTTTAGAAATTATGAAATTGAGTCATTTATTAGAAATTAGAAATTAGAAATTTCAATTTTGGCAACGCCAAAATTGGTCATGTTACCCAGTATTTCTTTTTTGTCATTTCGTCTCTTTTTTGTTCTATTTTTTCTCTTTCTCCCTTTGCTTTTTGTCTTAAGGAGTTTAGCTCCTTTTCGGATAATTTCCTTAATTTGGCGACTTCTTTTTCTAAAAATTCT
>JAHIOY010000119.1 GCA_018894495.1 Patescibacteria group bacterium | reverse complement strand
TTGACATAGTTTTTATTTTATTAATTTCAGCAATATCGCTTTTTGGATGTGGAGGCGGTTTTCCGCCTGGTCAAAGACGACTGACTGGGGCCCGTCAATAACTTCTTTTGTCATTTCAAAGCCGCGATAAGCAGGCAAACAATGCATAAAAATCGCTCCTTTATTGGCTTTTCTCATTAGTTCGGAATTGACCCGATATGGACGGAGGTCTTTAATTCTCGGTTTTGACTCTTTTTCCTGGCCCATACTTACCCAAGTGTCGGTCATCACCACATCGGCATTTTTTATTCCCTCAACCGGATTATGAATTATTTTTATTTTTCCCTCTGCTTCTTTTTCCGCCCTTTTTAAAATTTCGGGATTCGGTTGATATTTTTTCTTTTTTGGACAGACCAAGTTAACATCCATTCCGATTTTGGAAAAAGTTATGAGCGTTGAATGCCCCATATTAAAGCCGCAGTCGCCCAAAAAAGCGACGGTTCCTTTCAATTTCCCCAAGTTCTCTTTGACGGTCAAAAGGTCGCCCAAACTCTGGCAGGGATGAAAAACATCGGTTAATCCGTTCACCACCGGCACGTTAGATGAATCAGCGAGTTCTTCCAATTCCAACTGGCGATACATTCTTGCCATTATTGCCTGGCAGTACCGGCTTACTACTTTTCCAATATCAGAAAGCAGCTCGCCTTTTATAATTTGGCTTGTCCTTGACTCCCAATAAATGGCGTGTCCGCCCAATTGGGTCATTGCCGCCTCAAAAGAAAGCCGAGTTCGGGTAGAGGTCTTTTTAAAAAGCATGACTAAGGTTTTATTTTTCAAGGCGCCAAAAAACTTCTCCGGCTTTTTTTTGATTTCCCGAGCCAGATTTAAAATTTCCAAAACCTCCTCTTTATTAAAATCAAAATCCGACAATAAATGTTTCATATAAAGTAGAAATCAATTATTGGTCCGAAACATTCGCGAAATTTTGGGCCATCTAACAATCAATTGGGAGATTGGCAATGTTTGACGTTGCCAGTTGCCGTTGGCGAGGTTTGACGTTGCCAAAATTGTTCTATCAGCTATAAAAATATGACTTTAATTCCTCTTCGGAGATGTATCTTAAAGATTGACGATAGATAGCTCTTAATGTTCCTTTATCTATTTCAAAATGATTAGGAATTGTCAGGGTTTGTCTTGTTCCGTCTTTTTGAACTCTCACTAATTTAATATGACTGCCTTTTTGAGCAGCCACATTAAATCTAAAAGATAAAAATATTTTAAGGACTTCCTCGCCGGAAAGAGTTTTTAATTTAGGCATAAACCTGAGCGTCAAGCTCTAAATTAGCCAAAACAGAGGGTTCTGGAGATAAATCAAAATCAGCCAAATTTTCGCCTTCTAACTGAAGAGCGATTGCTTCTTTAAGATTGGCTGCTAATTCGTCAAGGGTTTTCCCTTGGGTTACTACCGGCAAATCAAGGCATTCAGCCACATAATATCTCTCTCCTTTATAAATATGAACTTGAATGATTTTTTTCATAGCATTTCTATCCTATCACAATTAAAAACTGAAAGTCAAATCAATTCTTCCAGAGGTCGGGCCCCTGTCGGTTTTTAAACAGAAAAAATGGACCTGTCCCTACTCCTATCTCCTAAAAACAAAATTAGGGAATTTTCTTAATTCCCTACAAAAATTTATTGCCAGAACAGCTTCTTTCGTTCCTCTGGCAATCGCTGAAGCAATTTCTGGCAAAGCAATCTCAGGCAAAAGGATTGTCTCATCTTCTTGAAGTAATTTGTTCAAAAATCCTTTTGCTTTTAGATGTTCACGTTCCTGCTGAAAAAAACTGCTCACAATTAAACTGGCATTGACTACTATCATAATGAAAAACTATCTTCTCGCTTCTTTTAGAAGTTTTAAAGCTGTTTTTTTGCATTTCCAGGATTTCTCTATGCTTTTTCCTAAAATTTCAAGATTTTGCCAAATCTTTCTATAATTTCGGAACTCCGCTTTCGGATATTTTATCTCAATTTTCTGGTATTCTTTTTTTGGAATAGTGATGGTAGCCATATATTTTACCCTGTTAAATTCCATTATCAAACGGGCTATTTAACAAAGTTTATCTTATCACAAATAAAAATCAAAAGTCAAATTAAATGGCCGAATTATCAGTTTTTTTATGTTGACGTCTGACGTCAACATTGTTTTTTATTGAACCTATCCTACTTTCTGTTGGCAACTGGCGTAGGTAGTGGACACAGTACTGCTCCAGTAGTAGCCGTAGCTGCCAACATAGTAAAGCGACGCAGTGCTGTAATAGCGGTGGCCGCCTGCTGGTAGTTTAAGGGGGCTGGCATAAGCGCTGTTACAATAATTACTACCACTCCAGCTTAGCCTCTCTGTATTCCATTCTGTTTCAGTTGAGCTTTGCCATTGAATTTTTTATTTAATCAGTCAATTTCTTTTTATTACTTTTATTTTAAACCATCAAAAAAGGATGTCAAGAACATGTATAATCCTTTTATTTAGTATAATTGTTTTTTAATAAGCGGCAAACTTTCAAATTATTGTTTTTTATCTGGAGAGAGATTGATTTTGCCGCGGCTAAAGCCGCCGGCATAGTAGTGATATAAGTAATTTTATAATCAACGGCCGCTCGCCTGATTTTAGAGCCATCGGTCTTGGCGCCTCCCCCTGAAGACAAATTTATAATTAAATCAATTTCTTTTTTAGCGATATAATCCAAAATGTTCGGCTTTTCTGGTTCTGAAACCTTGGGGATTATTTTTACCGGAATTTTAGCGAAACCGATTCTGCCGGCTGTTCCCCGGGTGGCAAAAAGTTTAAATCCCGCAGTGTAAAAAAGTTTAGCCAAGTCCCTCGGGTCAAGAGCCTCCCTGATGCTGATAAAAACATTTCCTTTTAAGGGAAGCGCGTTCCCGGCAGCCAATTCCGCCTTATAAAAAGCGTTTTCAAATTTTTCGTCAATTCCCATCACTTCGCCGGTTGATTTCATTTCCGGGCCCAAAACAACATCTCCTTCCAATTTGTCAAATGGTAAAACAACTTCTTTGACCGCAAATTTTGAAACTTTTAAAATTCCGGATTTCAATCCGAGTGTCTTTAATTTTCTGCCCAGCATCACTTTGGTGGCAATTTTTGCCAGGGGCACCCCGGTTGCTTTGCTTAAATAGGGAAGGGTTCTTGACGCTCTCGGGTTAACTTCTAAAACATAAACATCGCCGTTTCTAACCGCAAATTGAATATTAAAGGCGCCGATTATTTTTAGGGCTTTGGCAATTTTTCTTGTGTCTTCAAGCATTTTCTCAATCTCAATTTTTTTCAAAGAATAAGGAGGAGTAACGCAAGCCGCATCGCCCGAATGAACTCCGGCCTCTTCAATATGCTCCATTACTCCGCCAACCAAAAGCGTTTTTCCGTCAAAGATAGCGTCAATTTCGGTTTCTTTGGCGTTATCCAAAAATTTATCAATCAATACCGGTTTCCCTTCCCAAAGCCCGAACGCCTTAGCGAATTTTTCTTTTAAATCCTTTTCCTGATAGATAATTTGCATTTTTGCCCCTCCCAAAACATAACTTGGTCTAATGATTATTGGATACCCGATTTTTTTTGCGATTCTTAATGCCTGTTTTTGATTATGAGCAATGCCGTGGTCGGCAATAAGAATTTTGAACCTTTCGGCGAATTTATAAAATTTATCTCTGTCTTCGGCAATATCTATTGCCCAAGTTGGAGTGCCCAAAATCTTGACTCCGCTTTTTTCTAAATCCCGGCAAAGATTAATCGGCGTCTGACCGCCAAATTGCACAATTGTCCCTTTTGGTTTTTCCTTTTCGGCTATATTCAAAATATCTTCAAAAGTTAAGGGCTCAAAATAAAGTTTGTCGCATATTTCATAGTCAGTGCTCACAGTTTCCGGATTTGAATTTACCATTATGCTTTCGTATCCTTCTTCTTTTACCGAAAGCGCGGCATGAACGCAGCAGTAATCAAATTCAATTCCCTGACCGATTCGGTTGGGGCCTGAACCGATTATCATAATCGCCGGCTTTGGGCTTACCGTAACTTCGTCTTCGCTTTCATAGGTAGAATAAAAATAGGGGGTTTCTGCTTCAAATTCGGCTCCGCAGGTATCAACCGATTTGTAAACCGGATTTATCGCCATTTCTTTTCTCTTTTTCCTGATTGAAATTTCATCTCCTTTTAGCAAGTCAGCCAATTGCCTATCCGAAAACCCTAGACATTTTGCTTCAAAAAATAAGTCCCGGGGAAGGGTTTTAAAATTAAATTCTTTGATTTTTCTTTCCATGGCAACAATATTTTTCATTTTTTCTAAAAACCAAGGGTCAATCTTTGTCAAGTCGGCTATTTCTTGAACACTCATCCTTTTTTCCAGGGCTGACTTAATAAAAAATATTCTTTTAAAATGGGGGGTCTTTAAAATTTGCCTAATTTCTTTCAAAGTCCACTCTTCTTCTTTTGGGTCGGTTTCAAATCCGAATCTCCCTATTTCCAAAGACCTGATTGCTTTTTGAAACGCTTCTTCAAAAGTCCTGCCAATAGCCATTGCCTCGCCCACTGATTTCATTTGCGTGCCGAGCAGTTTATCCGCTTCCGGAAATTTTTCAAAAGCCCATCTCGGAATTTTAACCACCACATAGTCAATCGTGGGTTCAAAAGAAGCCGGCGTCTTTTTAGTGATGTCGTTCGGAATTTCATCTAAGGTTAAGCCGATTGCTAACTTGGTTGCGATTTTAGCAATGGGAAATCCGGTTGCTTTTGAAGCCAGGGCCGAACTGCGGCTTACTCTGGGATTCATCTCAATAACCAACATCTCGCCGTTTTTAGGATGCACGGCAAACTGGATATTTGAACCGCCGGTCTCAACCCCAATTTCCCTGATAACTTTTATTGCCGCATCGCGCATTATTTGGTATTCCCTATCGGTCAAGGTCTGAGCCGGAGCAACGGTGATGCTGTCGCCAGTATGAATACCCATCGGGTCAAAATTCTCAATTGAGCAAATAATAACCACATTATCTTTGAGGTCGCGCATCACTTCCAATTCATACTCTTTCCAGCCGATTACTGACTGCTCAATAAGAACTTGGCCAATCCGGCTGCTTTTTATTCCGCGTTCAGCTATTCTTTCCAACTCCGCCCAGTTAAAAGCAATTCCGCCGCCGGTGCCGCCCAAGGTGTAAGCGGGTCTGACAACTACGGGATAGCCGATTTCTTTTGCCTTTTTGAGTGCTTCTTTAACCGAATAAACCTCTTTGCTCAAGGGCACCTTCAAACCGATTTTCTTCATCGCTTCCTTGAATAAGATTCTGTCTTCTGCTTTTTTGATTGCCTCAAATTTAGCGCCGATTAGTTCAACCTTATATTTTTTGAGAATTCCTTTTTCGGTTAACTCAACGGCCAAGTTTAAAGCGGTCTGGCCGCCCATAGTTGAAAGCAGAGCGTCCGGCTTTTCTTTTTTTATTATTTTAGCCAAAATTTCCGGGGTTAAGGGTTCAATATAAATAACATCGGCTGTTTCCGGGTCGGTCTGAATGGTGGCTGGGTTAGAATTAACCAAAATTGTTTTGAAGCCCTCTTCTCTCAGCGCCTTACAGGCCTGGGAGCCGGAATAATCAAACTCGCAGGCCTGGCCAATAACAATCGGCCCCGAACCAATGAGCATTATTTTTTTGAGGTCAGTTCTTTTAGGCATAGAATTTAATTTTCAATTTACAATTTTCAATTTTCAATAAATTTTCAATGACTTAATTTTCAAAAATATTGGACATGCGACGTCCAACAAACTGGAAGTTGTATTTGACCGAGGCCCGACCTCGGTAAGATTGACACAGGTCCGACCTGTGTTAGTTTGACCGAGGCCCGACCTCGGTCAAGTTAAATCTTCAATTATCGCATCAAAAAAGAAATTGGTGTCGTGGGGGCCGGGGCTGGCTTCGGGATGATATTGAACGGTTCTAATTTTCAATCTTTTATTTTCCAGACCCTCAATTGTTTTATCATTCAAATTGATTTGAGTGATTTTTAGACCAACATTTTCCAGTCCGTCCGGCAAAACTGCATAACCATGATTTTGAGTTGAAATAAATACCCTGCCTGATTTTAAATCTTTTACCGGCTGATTTAAGCCCCGATGACCGAATTTTAATTTATAGGTTTTTGCTCCCAAAGCCAAAGCAAGTATTTGATGACCGAGGCAAATTCC
>JAHIOY010000118.1 GCA_018894495.1 Patescibacteria group bacterium | reverse complement strand
CAAAGGAGATGAAAGAGATTTTTGAGGAGGAAAAGCGGCTGGAATATCAACTGAAAGTTGAGGCGGCTTTGGCTGAGACCCTGGCCGACTTTGGCCAAATTTCAAAAAAAACAGCCAAAATTATAACGGAAAAAGCCAATTTAAAATTTGTCAAATTAGCCCGAGTAAAAGAAATTGAAAAAGAAACAAAGCACGACGTGATGGCAATGGTCAGGGCTTTAACCGAGGTTTGCGGCAAGGCAGGAAAATATGTTCATTTAACCGCCACCAGTTATGATATTGTTGATACGGCACAAGCATTGCAAATAAAAGAAGCAACCGAAATTTTGTTAAAGAAAGGCAAAGAGTTATTGAGAACTTGTTTGAATATTTGCCAAAAATATAAGAACTTAATTATGATTGGCAGAACTCACGGTCAGCATGCGATTCCAATCAGTCTCGGTTTTAAATTTGCCAATTATGCGGACAAAATAGGGGAGAATATAAAAAAATTAGGCGAAGACAAAAAATATATTTTAGGCAAATTTTCAGGCGCGGTTGGGAATTACGCCGCCCAAAAAAATTTTGGCTTGGATGAAAAATTTGAAAAGGCAATAATGAAAAAACTGGGTCTGGAAGCGGTTGATATTTCCACTCAGGTAGCGCCGAGGGAAAACATTGCCCGACTCATCTGCGACATAGCGGTGTTTGCCGGAACAATTGAACAAATAGCCAAGGAAATCAGAAACCTTCAAAGAACTGAAATTTCAGAATTGGCCGAGCCCTTTGGCGAAAAACAGGTCGGTTCTTCGGCTATGCCCCAAAAAAGAAATCCCTGGGAATCGGAAAATATCTGCGGCAATGTGAGAGTAATTCGCTCTTGCGTTTACCCGGCTTTGGAAAATATTGCTCTGGAACACGAAAGGGACTTGACCAATTCGGCGGCCGAGAGAGCAATTTTGCCGACCGTTTTTATTTTAATGGACGACATTTTAGGAAGAATTAATAAGCTCTTGAGCGGCCTAAGGGTCTTTCCGGAAAACATAAGACGAAATTTAGAATTGACAAGGGGAGGGATATTGGCTGAGGCAGTTGTTACCGAATTGGTGAAGAAGGGCATGGCAAGACAAGATGCCCATGAAGTTTTGAGAAAGAGTTCAATTCAATCTTTTTCGGAAAACAAAAATTTAAAAGAAATTCTTTTGAGAAACAAAGAGGTTTTAAAATATCTAAATCAAAAGGAATTAGAAAAAATAATGGATTACAGAAATTATATTGGATTTTCAGTTGAAAAAACAGAAGAAATAATCAAAAAATGGCAACCATTTATCAAACAAATCTCTCCTTGAAATTAAAGTCGCGGGGAAAGGTGAGGGATATTTACGAATTGGATGAAGACAAACTGGCGATTATTGCCACGGATAGAATATCGGCTTTTGATGTTGTTTTGCCGAGTCTGATTCCCCATAAAGGCGAGGTCTTAACTGGTCTTTCTGTTTTTTGGTTTAATAAAACCAAAAAAATAATTGAGAATCACCTTATTACCGCTAATTTTAGCGATTTTTCGGCAGAGTTGAAAAATCAAGTTTTTATTTCTGAAAAATTCAGAAATAAAGAATATCCGGGATTAAAAGGCAGGACGATGCTTGTTAAAAAAACCGAGCCGCTGCCAGTAGAATGCGTTGTTCGCGGCTATCTCTCTGGCTCGGCTTGGTCTGCCTATCAAGAAGGGAAGTCAATTTCAGGGATTAAATTACCTCCTGGTTTAAGAGAGTCAGATAAAATATCTAAGCCGATTTTTACTCCGACAACAAAGGCCCTGACCGGCCATGACCGAGAACTGACCGAAAAGGAGTTAGCCGGCTTAATCGGGGAGAATTTAACCCAAAAATTAAAAGAAATTAGTTTAAAACTCTATCAATACGGCTCAAAGTTTGCCGAAAAAAGAGGGCTCATAATTGCCGATACTAAATTTGAATTTGGTTTGCTCAGTCAAAAATTGATTTTAATTGATGAATTATTAACCCCAGATTCTTCGCGATTTTGGCCCAAAGACGAATATCAGCCGGGCAAACCCCAAAAAAGTTTTGACAAACAATTTGTCAGGGATTATTTACTAAAAATTAACTGGAATAAAATGCCGCCAGCGCCTCAACTTCCAGAAGAAATTATTGAGGCAACAAGTCAAAAATACATTGAGGCATACCAAAGAATAACCGGAACGAAATTTTCCACAAAAAAGAGAAATTTTAAATAAATTTATTTAAAACATATGAGTTCGAAAATAAAATTGTTAATTATTGGCG
Organism: Patescibacteria group bacterium; assembly: GCA_018894495.1. Lineage (GTDB taxonomy): Bacteria > Patescibacteriota > Minisyncoccia > Minisyncoccales > JAHIOY01 > JAHIOY01. The sequence continues at coordinate 3,643 of JAHIOY010000118.1, read as the reverse complement.
CTGTTATCCTGATTGTAATAGGGACTATTTCGTTTTTTATTTTTAAAAAAATTTACTACTCTCCGCCAGCAGTTCCGCCCTCAGTTGTTTTGCCTGCAAAAATCGATGAAGATAAAAATTTAATTATTCAACGAGCCACTCAATTTGCCGGACAATACGGCTCTTACCCCTGGGGAGAGTTTTTTCATATAGAAATCCTTTATGATATGATGAGCGAAAAATTAAGAAAAGAAATGATTGAATTTGTTGCCAGAGAGAAAGAAGAAATTAAAAAGCAACCCGCGAAATGGCTTTATTTCAATACTATTATCAATGGCTCAAAGATTATAAATCATACTTCAGAAGCCGCCGAAGTAGAAATTGAAGCTATCCAGTATTCATTGTTGGAAAAAAAAGAAGTGGTTGGGGAAGAGGGTTTTGATTGTACAAAATTTAAAAGTTTAGACGATTGCACTAACCCCGAAATAAACCCCATAGCCGCTCTTATTTTTGAAAAAACAAAAAAGGAGCAAATTATTAATGTCAAAATGCTCAAAGAGGACAATATCTGGAAAATAGACGAGATTAGCATTAAGAGTAAATAAACCCCGACACCAAATTTGGTGTGGGGGTAAATCAAGTAATATGACCTGTTTTGAGAAAAACATAAATAAGTGGGTGCGATATCTTTTAATTTTAGTTTTCTTTATCCTCTCTTTTTCAAATGCGGAGGCGGCAACCAGCACAACGTTTACTCTTTCGGTTAATGACTCAACTCCTGATGTAGGAAATACCATTATTTTTAGCGGAGGATTAGTTGATGCTTCTAATGGTAATGGCTTGGCCGACAAAGAGATTGAATTTGTAAACGCGAATACCTCATTTGCGTTAGGAACTTCCACTACCAATATTAACGGCAGCTCTACTCATTCCCTTTCTGTTCCCTGCGGTGAAACTTTTTCTGTCAAGGCAAAATTTGCTGGAGGCGGCGATTATCTTGCTTCTCAAAGCGCAAATGTAACAATAACCCCCACTTCTCAAACCGGAACCTGCAATACTTTGCTTACTTTAACCGTAAGCACGACAACGCCTTTAATTGGAAACCTTGCGTTTAATGGAAAATTGATAAATGGTTCCAATGGAAATATCCTCCCTCCCATTGGAGTAAGTAAAGCAGTTTATATATTAACAACGAACGGAGATTTGTTAAAGACGGTTTCAACTAGCTTTTCAACTGGTATTTATTCAAGCTCTATTAACATTTCCTGCAATACTCCTTTTTCAATGTTTGCCCAATATATTGAAGAAACCATCAGCGGTATTGAATACGCTAACGCTGCAAGCCCGGCTATTTCTATCTCGCCGACAGGCGGCAGCGCCTGCTCAACCCCAACATCTAAAATAATTGTTTCGTCTCCTTTACAAATTACACAATCTGACGATTTTAGCCAGTCAGTTATACATAATGGTTCTGGTTATTATGTCAAAAATAATTTTTTCAAAGATGGCACAATCTATAATAATTCAGGCGCGGTAACGACATTTACTTATGCAACTACCAGCATCGGCAGCAGGGGCGATAAACATCAAATAAAGTTGAAAAAGGACATTAGTAATCAAATGGAAATAGTTCAGGAAATTGAGTATATACAAGGAAAAAATTACTACACCCGGAAATGGGAAATTAAAAACATCGGCGGTAGTCCGCTTAATAATTTAAGAATCAAGAAAGGAACTTTTCCTGGAATGAATGGTTATGCCCATTACATATCAGATTCTAAAATGATTTCTGCTTGGAATAGTGGCACAGGGCGGTTTTTCGGCGCCCAAGCAAGCATCAGCACGGCTGCTAGTTCTTATGGCTCTACTTACATCGGTTCTAACGCTTTTACTGTGGCAGTAAGTTCTAATAGTGATTTTTGGAATGTTGCCTACGATGCGTTTACTTATGGCGGGATTGGTCATGGTTTGGGCTGGCACAAAGACGCTTTAGCCCCAGGCGAAACCTGGGCCGTAAAATCATACGAATACTTTAAAACCCCCTCTTACTCAGCAGTGATTCCTCCTTTTGATGACGATGAGAAAATAGTAGGGGAAGGGGATGAATTGGTTTATAAATTTACGATTATAAATACAGACAGTTCAGCAAGGACTTTTAATTTAACCGCTAAGTCCAAAGCGAATTTTCCCGTTTCTATTACCGACATAGCCGATAACGCCATTACCTCTGTGGCTTTAACTTTTAGAGGCTATACCCATGTTTTAGTCAAAGTAAAAACAGCGGTGATCGCCGACGATTACGATATTATCACCTTAACTGCGACTGATTCAATTGATAACACCAAAAAAAATTCAGATTTTGTGGTAATGATGTTTTTGTCTTCCTGCAACCTTTCCATTTCTCCCAAAACGATTTTTTGGGGACAAGAAGCCAAACTGAAATGGACCACTTATGCTGCATCACTGGCATATATTGATAATGAAATAGGATATGTTTCTCCAGTTAGTTCCGGTACTATTTCCCTTTTTCCGGAAAACCCGACAACCTATATTATGACTGTTTCGGGAACTGGGGGAAGTTCCGCCACCTGCCAAACATCTATCTCAGGTTCCGAATGTCCGCAAGGGGGACTTGTTCCTTGCGGTCGGCAGTGCAATGATAGATCTACTCCCAATGTTGATGAATCTGCTTCTTGTACTTTATGTCATCTTTTCGTGATGCTAGACCGAATAATTGATTTTTTATTGATTTATATCCTTTTTCCTATTGCTGTGTTAATGCTTGTTATTGCTGGAGTACTCTATGTCGGAGCGGTCTTTGAAATTCTGCCTGGCGGATTTCAAACAATAAGTCAGGCAAAAGGAATAATTCTTTCAGTTGTTCTCGGCCTAATTGTGATTTTCGTCGCTTTCATACTTATTGGTTTATTCTTAAAACTTATTGGCTTGGCTGATTGGACAACCGCCCTGTACCAGAATTGGTGGAGCCAGGGTTTTTTCCAGGTCAATTGCCCAATAAAATAATCAAGTAATTAGACATGCGACGTCCAACATCCGTCCAATATCGTCTATCTATTCTATACGCTTGAATTCTGCCATGGCAAGGTTGGGGAGTATCAAATTAAATAATGATTTAACCAATAGCCTTTCAGTTAGATTTTAGATGATTTAATACGTCGGGATTGACACTGCTTTTTGAAGGTTTATAATAGAATTAATATGCTTGATGATAAAGATATAAAAAAATTAATTGAAGTATTTATTACCCGCGAGGAGTTTAAAGAGGCGATTTCGAATTTAGCCAACAAAGAAAAAGAAGATATTTCTAAACTTCATTCTGCCATTGATGCCTATGCCAAGAAGGCTGATGTTTACTTTCAAGAAATGGTAATGTTGTCTCATCAGGTTAAACGGCATGAAAAGTGGCTTCATCAAGTTGCTGATAAATTAGGAATAAAACTGGAATATTGATTTTTCAAACCTTGTTAGAAATGTGTCGAGAACTGTTCTCGATATACTGTTTGTTGCGGTATTTTTTAATTTAAAATTCTAAGGTGTTGAAAGGACATGATAATGTCAGGGTAGAGGGAAATAGAAATGTCAGGGTAATCAAGTAGAATAGTGTAGAGAAAGGTCGTTAATTAACGAATCAAATCTACACTAT
>JAHIOY010000010.1 GCA_018894495.1 Patescibacteria group bacterium | reverse complement strand
CCATAATATTTTTATATTATCAAAACCAGAAATCAAAAGTCAAATCTGTAATAAAATTTAGAAAACCAGACCTGACACCATTTTCCCATTTTCTTTACCAGATAAGGGATGAGTTCTTAATCTTGGGTCAAGGGAATTTTCTCTGAAAATTTTAATCCTCAAAATGGCTTTTCTTTGAATATGAGAAGAAAGTCCTCTAAAAGATTTTTTATAATGAGAGGAAACTTTAATGCTTGTAATTTTCATATAACTTTGGATACTCTCTTTTAAGAAATTTTTCTAAAGATTCAGTTTTTTCTTCCCTCTCCTCTTTTAATCCTTCGCTGACAATCTTATCAATATATTCTTTTTCTATTTCATATTTTAAAAATTCTTTGTATTCTTCTAAATCTAAAATCACGATGCCTTGCTTTTTGCGAATGAGTTCCCTTGGAATAATTATTGAATTTTTGTTAACTTTAGTAATCATACAATTTATTTTATTCCTTTTCAGAAAAAAGTCAATTTTTTCTACTCTATTGATTTCGTAAATCCATAATTGACGAAACCCTACTTAAATGGTATTTTTTATACTGAAGATATGGGTAAAATAATCAAACGAGAAAAAAGCGTGATTGTTGCCTGCGATGTGTCTCTGGAACTCTACGAAAAAATTGTCAAAGAGACCAAAGACATAGAAGGAATCGGCGGATATAAGGTTGGTTTTATGCTGGGCTTAAATTACGGATTGCCAAAAATTGTGGAACTGACCAGAAAATACACAGAAAAACCCATAATCTACGACCATCAAAAAGCGGGAACAGACATCCCGGACACAGGGAAAGAATTTGCCAGAGTTTGTAAAGAGGCAGGTATTGACGCGATTATACTCTTTCCCCAAGCGGGACCGGAAACCGAAAAGGCCTGGATTGAGGCGGCAAAGAAAGAAGGTCTCGGAGTAATTGTTGGCGGCTCAATGACTCATCCAAAATATAAAAGAAGCGAGGGCGGCTACATTGCTGACGAAGCGATTTTGGAAATCTATCTTTTGGCGGCTGAAATGGGAATAACTGATTTTGTCGTCCCCGGCAATAAACCGGAAGAAATAAAAAAAATTAAAGAATTATTAGAAAAAAGAGGGACAAAGCCAACGTTTTACGCTCCGGGATTTATCGCCCAAGGCGGAGAAATAGCCGAAGCGGCCAAGGTTGCCGGAAATAATTGGCACGCCATTGTTGGCAGAGGAATTTATCAAGCAGAAAACATTAAAAAAGCGGCTTTAGAATACACGAGCAAACTGTAAAACAAACTTGGAAATGACCGAGGGAATGTTGAGGTTAGACCTCAACATTCCAGTCGTTTTAGACCTCAAGCATCTTTTTTCTTTCCGGGCCAAAGGAGATTAATTTTATCGGAACTTCAACCAATTCCTCAATTTTATTTAAATATCTCTGGGTTTCTTTTGGCAAATCGGAAAATCTTTTGCAATCCTTAGAAAATTCTTTCCAGCCGGGAAGTTCAAGATAAATCGGCTGAACTCCTTTTAATTGAGAAAGAGACAATTCGGCAAGAGAAATTGTTTTGCCTTCTTTTGTTTTATATCCAGAACAAATTTTCAGTTTTTCAAAACCGGTTAAACTGTCAAGCCGAGTGATTGCCAAAGAGGTAAAACCATTAATTTTTGCCGCGTATCTTAGCAAAAAGCCGTCCAGCCAGCCGCATCGCCGGGGCCGGCCGGTTGTGGCGCCGTATTCATTTGCTTTTTCTCTTAGTTCTGAAGCGAGTTCTGGCGGCATTTCGGTTGGAAAGGGCTGTTCTTTTGCCCCGACGCGAGTTGTGTATGCCTTGACCACGCCGATAATTTCATTAAGTTCTTTTGGCGGAATGCCCGACCCCTGGCAGGCGCTGGCTGAAATGCAGGCCGAAGAAGTAACATCAGGATATGTTCCAAAATCAACGTCAAGCAGGGCGCCTTGCGCCCCTTCCAGCAAAATTTTTTTCTTGTCGGAAATTGCCTCCCAAAGAATAGATTCGGTTTGGACAATATAAGAAAGTAAATTAGAGCGGTGAGAAAGGATTTTTTTAAGAATCGCGTCAAAAGAAAAATTAAATTTTCCCCCGAGCAAATTTTTTGCCCGGTTGTAAGACAAAAATAATTTCTCCGAAAGTTCTTTTTCGTCTAAAAAATCCCCTGCCCTCAAGCCAAATCTTCCGACTTTGTCAGAAAAAACCGGACCAATCCCCCTTTTGGTGGTGCCGATTTCATTTGTTCCCCTTTCTTTCTCTTGCAATCCATCAAGTAAAATGTGCCAAGGTAAAATCAAGTGGGCCTTGTCGCTCACTTTAAGATTTTGGCAAGAAACGGCTTTTCCCCTTAAGTTCTCTATTTCCTCGTTCAGAATTTCAGGGTCAATGGCCACTCCGTTGCCAATAATTGAAATCGCCTTTTGATTAAAGATTCCGGCTGAAACCAAATGAAGCTTAAACTCTCCATAATCATTAATAACGGTGTGACCGGCATTTGGTCCTCCATTAAATCTGACTACAAAGTCCATTTTCTGAGAAAGATAATCAACGACTTTTCCTTTCCCTTCGTCTCCCCATTGGGTTCCAATAATAACGGTGGTTGGCATAATAATAGATTTACCTTGCCTGGCAAATTTCAAAAAATGGCGAAAGCGCTTTTTGAATTTCCAAGAGGTATTCTTGAGGATAGGGTTTTATTTTTTCAAAAGAAGGGTCTAAGGTTTTCTCCGGCCTAAAATTTTGGAGATAGTATTTTGGAAGTTTTTGGCCCGGAGAAAGGGAAGAAAGCCATTTTCCAATTTCCAAAATATCTTCTCTTTCCAAAAGAGTCGGCACAACCGTTGTCCTAAATTCAAAGTCAATTTTTCCCTCTTTCAAAATCTCAACACTCCTTTCAATGTTTTGAACTATTATTTTAACAAAAACCTTGTTATCAATTCCGATCAACTTTCCATATTTTTCTTTTGGCGCCTTAACGTCCAAGGCTAAATAATCAATCAATTTTTCATCAATTAATTTTTTTACCCTTTCAGGGTCATAGCCATTTGTATCCAATTTCACTAAAAATCCGAGGTCTTTGAGCTTTCTGCAAAAATCCGGCAAATCCTCATGAATCGTTGGTTCTCCCCCGGTTATGCAAACTCCATCTAAAAGTCCTCTTTTCTCTTTTAAAAAATTGAAAATTTCCTCTTGACTAATCCTTGGCTGCTTTTTAGTCAAGTCCGGCAAAACCAATTCTTTATTATGACAGAAGGGACACCTAAAAGGACAGCCAATTGAAAAAATGGTGCAGGCAATTTTCCCGGGAAAATCTATAAGGGTGATTTTTTGAATGAAAGTTGTTTCCATAATCTTTACACCTTGTTTTTATTGTATTATAACATAATATTATAAAAGTAAATATATGAAAAATTATAAAAAATTTTGGAAATTAGGAGTTAAAGAACTCAACACCGAAATTTTTGATATAAATAAATCCGATGAACTGATAATCAGGGAGGGTAATTATCAGTATCCTGTTATGGATTTAATTAAAAAATTTGGCACGCCCTTGGAAGTCGCTCTTCCTTTTTTTATTGAAAAACGGCTAAATGATTTGTTTGATATTTTTAATTATTATTTGAAATTTTACCATTATAACGGCCGATTTTTTTACCACTACCCAATGAAGGTTAATCAAAATAAAGAATTTGTTCTGCCAATTATCAGCGAAGGAGGGCAAATTGAGGTGAGTTCGGCAAATGAACTCTGGTTGGTTAAAAAACTCTGGGAACAAGACCAATTTAATACAAAAATTCGGGTAATTTGCAACGCTCCAAAGACCACCGCCTATTTAGGGCTTATTTCTGATTTAAGGTCGAGAGGACTCCATGTTCTTCCGGTGATTGAAGATGAGGAAGAGTTAGCTTATTTTAAAAAAACGCCCACTACCGACCTAGGCATAAGAACTGATATTGAAAGGAAGGTGCAATCGCGCTGGGATAAAAAGTTCAATCGCTTCGGTTTTTCCCCAAATGAAATTTTAAATATCGGAGCAATTAAGAATTTAAAAATGCTCCATTATCATATCGGCTCCCAAATTACCCAGGTTCAGGATTTAGTTTATTTATTAAAAGAAGCAATGCAATTGTTTATTAAACTGAAGGAAAAGAATCCCGGGCTTGACATTATTGATATTGGAGGCGGTTTCCCTATTTCTTATGATAAGAAAAAAAACTACCCGGTGGAAAGAGTCGTCAAGGGTATAGTTCGTCATTTAAGCAAAATTACAGCCAAAGCAAAAATTAATCCGCCAGACATAGTGGCGGAATGGGGAAGATATTTAGTGGCGCCGGCTCAAATTACAATTTTTAAGGTTATTCGTCAAAAAAACATTGCTCAGGGGATGGCTAAGAAGTGGTTCATAATTGACGGCAGTTTTATCAATGATTTATCAGATACCTGGGCCCTTCATCAAAGGTGGCATATTGTGCCGGTTAATAATATGCGGGTAAAAAAATTAGAAAGGGTTTGGCTGGCCGGTCTTAGCTGCGATTCTGACGATAAATATACCGAAGGCGGAAGTTATATTTTACTTCCTTCTTTAAACGAACAGGAGCTTGATAAAAATCAATATTTAGCGGTTTTTGACACCGGCGCCTATCAAGATTCTTTAAGCTCCCATCACTGCCTGCTGTCATCGCCGGCAAAAGTCATCGCCCAAAATGGAATTCTAACTTTGGTAAGAAAACACGAAAGCCCAGAAGAAATAGGCAAACAATTCGGCTGGTAATTACCTTAT
>JAHIOY010000117.1 GCA_018894495.1 Patescibacteria group bacterium | reverse complement strand
ATCTTCCCTTAAATCTGTTTTTTCTGTTGGGATGTTAAAGACGGATTCAACAACAGGTCTTATCTTGGTAAAATACCTGCAAATAGCGCTTTCATGAATATCAAAAAGAGCGGAAAGAAAAATATGGGTCGTGCAGGATCTTGTGTATAATAGAAGCATAATTTTTAAACATGAAAACAAATAATTATGATTTAGAAGAAAGAACCGCCAAATTTGGTAAAGACATAACTCTGTCCGTGTTTGATTATATTATTGTATAATGCTACAATAATTATTGTAAATATTAACAATAACAATATGTTTAACCTTCATTCAAAGATTACCAATAAGACGCTAAGATATTATTTTATAAATAAAAAATATCCGTTGCTGAAAGAAGCTAAAAAAACTTTTGAATTAAAATACGGGATAGGAGACCTAATCGCCACCGAGTTAAAGAAAATAAAAGGAATAAAAGAATCCTATATTTTCGGCTCATACGCCGAAGATATTTTTGTAATGGGCAATGAAATGAGAAAGAAAAGAAATTTTGATTTGTATGACGGAGGTATTTTAATCTCAGAGAAAGAATCTTTGAATTATAAAGAGTGGCTGAAAAAAATTATTTCGCAATCAGAAAAATATTTAAGCACTAGTCAAAAATTATTTTGAATTGAGCTGATTTTCCCAACCGCCGCCACCAATCAACCGATATGGACAAGCCCATAAAATAATTTCATTTCAAAATGCCTTTATGTTGACGTCAGACGTCAACATAAGCATTTTTAAACAAATAAAAATAGGGACGCGCACCATTTTTAATCGAAAAAAGGAATGAATATGTAGAGGTGAATATGTAGGGGTTAGACCTCTACATCATACCCCTTGACAGCCCAAAGAATAAAGAGTAAATTTAAAATGAAAATTAACTCTCCCGAGTCAGGGGTTTTTTTTGCTTATTTTCTTCATTATGCAAGAACTTGTAAAGATAAAAAATTTCTCTAAATCAAAGGTCTCTCTTCCCCTGCCCTATTTGTTGTCAATTCAGCGAGAAAGCTGGAAATCATTTTGGGAGCGCGACCTAAAAGAACTATTAACGGAGATTTCTCCTATTCGCGATTATACCGGCAAGGAGCTTGAGCTTTATTTTTTGGATTATAATCTCGGTGAGCCAAAATATAAAAACGATTTAGAGGCAAGACTCAACAACGATTCTTACGAAGCCCCGCTCCGGGTCAGGGTGAGATTGGTCAATTTAAAAACAAAAGAGACCAAAGAACAGGAGATTTTTTTATGCGACTTTCCCCTAATGAATGAGAGGGGAACTTTTATTATCAACAGCGTAGAAAGGGTTGCCATATCTCAACTGATTCGCTCGCCCGGGGCTTTCTTTATGGCCGAAAATATTGCGGGGAAAAACTATTTTGGCGCAAAACTAATTCCAAACAGGGGAGCTTGGCTTGAATTTGAAACAGAGCCATCGGGTTTTATTAGCGCGAAGATAGACCGCCGGCGAAAAATTTCGGTTACAACCCTATTAAAGGCGCTCGGGATTGAAAAGGAAGAGACAATAAAAGAAAAATTTAGCGACTTAGACAAGGGAGAGACAAAATATATAGAAGAGACCTTAAAAAAGGACACAGCAAAAAACCGCGACGAAGCAGCGGTTGAAATTTACAGCCGTTTGAGGCCGGGCGATTTGGCCAGCCCAGAGACAGCTCGGGAGCTAATAGAAAATATGTTTTTCAATTTTGAAAGATATGACATTTCTAAAGTGGGGAGGTGGAGAATGTGGCAGCGGCTGCCGGAACTTAAAAAATCCGAAATCCAAAACGAAGAGATTACTGTTCGAGACAGGGTGCTCAAGTCAGAAGATGTCATTGCTGTTATAAGGGAGATTATTCGCCTTAATAATGACCCTAAAGCAAAACCGGATCAAATTGACCATTTGGGAAACAGAAGGGTAAGGCATTTAAACGAACTTTTGATAAACCGATTGAGGGTTGGTTTTACGAGAATGGCAAGGATAATTAAAGACCGAATGTCCACTCTTGATATTTGGACTTTGACTCCGATTCAATTGCTCAACCCTCGACCATTAATGGCAGTGGTTAAAGAATTTTTTACCTCATCTCAAATTTGCCAGTTTATGGATAATGAAAATCCCTTAGCTGAATTAGAACATAAAAGAAGGGTATCAGCCACGGGACCCGGCGGTTTGGCGCGAGAAAGGGCTGGCTTTGAAGTTAGAGACGTTCAGCCATCTCACTATGGAAGAATTTGTCCCATCCAGACCCCGGAAGGACCGAATATTGGTTTGGTTGGCCACTTAGCTTCTTTTGCCAGAATTAATCCTTACGGCTTTATTGAGACCCCTTATTTCCGAGTCAAAGACGGCAAAGTGACATCGGAAATTCAATATTTAAATGCCTACGAAGAAGAAAAATTAAATATCGCTTCCGGTGGAGTGTTAATAGACAAGCAGGGAAATATTATTCCCAAAGAAGTGGAGGCAAGGGTGTTGGGGGAGCCGGGCTTAATGGACAAAAAGAAAATTGACAGGATTGACGTTTCCTCCGAGCAATCAATTTCAATTGCTACTTCTCTGATTCCTTTTGTCCAAAATGACGATGCCAACAGGGCATTGATGGGTTCCAATATGCAGAGGCAATCCGTTCCCTTGATTCAGCCAGAGATACCTTTTGTTTGCACCGGAATTGAAGAAAGGGTGGCCAGGGACTCGGGACAAGAAGTGGTCGCCGAGGAAGACGGCAAGGTTTTTAAAGTGGATGCGAACCAAATTACAATAAAGTTGAAACTGGAAAAAGAAAAGTTAAAAGTTTATAACTTAAAGACATTTATCAGAACCAATCAATACACCTGTTTTCATCAAAGACCGATTGTTAAACCCGAGCAGACAGTTAAAAAGGGCGACATTTTGGCTGACGGAGCGGCGATTAATAAGGGGTGGCTGGCTTTGGGAAGAAATATTTTAGTTGCCTTCCTGCCTTGGCGAGGAGGGAATTTTGAGGATGCAATTTTGATTTCAGAACGATTGGTTGAAAACGATGTTTTTACTTCAATTCATACAGAGAATTTTAGTTGCGACGTTAGAGACACGAAGTTGGGGCCTGAAATTACAACGAGCGATATTCCCAATGTTGGCGAGGAAAAATTAAAGGATTTAGATGAAGAGGGGGTGGTTAGGATCGGCGCTAAAGTCGGACCAAACGACATTTTGGTCGGTAAAATTTCGCCAAAAGGAGAAGCGGAATTAACCGCAGAAGAACGGCTCTTGAGGGCAATTTTTGGCGAAAAAGCAAAAGACGTAAAGGATACTTCTTTAAGAATGGAACACGGGAAAGAAGGAATGGTGATAGGGGTGAAGGTTTTTTCGCGGGACTCGGGTCATAAGTTAAACCCCGGGGTTATAAAAAAAATTGAAGTTGAGGTAGCCGAACTGAGGAAAATTCGAGCCGGGGATAAACTGGCCGGCCGCCACGGAAACAAAGGAGTTATTTCTAAGATTTTGTCAGTTGAAGAAATGCCCTTTATGGAAGACGGAACTCCGGTTGATATGATTTTAAATCCTCTCAGCGTCATTTCCAGGATGAATCTGGGTCAAATTTTAGAGACCCATTTAGGTTGGGCAGCTAAAAAATTGGGCTATATTGCCGTTTCTCCGGCTTTATCCGGAGCAAATGAAAAAGATATTAAAGCCGAATTAAAAAGGGCCGGTCTTCCCGAAGATGGAAAGGTTAGGCTCTTTGACGGCAGAACCGGCTTGCCTTTTCCAAAAAAAATCACTGTTGGCTATATCTATATGATGAAATTAATTCATATGGTTGAAGATAAAATTCATATGCGCTCAATTGGCCCTTATTCTTTAATAACCCAGCAGCCATTGGGCGGAAAAGCGCAATTTGGTGGTCAGAGATTCGGAGAAATGGAAGTTTGGGCTTTGGAGGGATACGGGGCGGCTAATATTCTTCAGGAAATGTTAACCATAAAATCAGACGATGTTTCGGGAAGAGCGGCAGCTTACAATGCAATTTTAAAAGGAGAAGAAATAAAAAACCCAAATTTACCGTCATCGTTTAATTTATTGGTAGCAGAACTTAAGTCGCTGGGGCTTAGTGTGGAAGTGAAGGAGAAAAAATCAACGAATAACGAATCTGTTTCGAATAAACGAATAAGCGAATAACGATTATAATCTCCAGAAACTTTCATTTTCCTTAATTCGTTTATTCGTAAATTCGTAATGAATTCGATATTCGTTGATTAATTTATGCGCGTATCTGATTTAGATTCAATTCGTATAAAATTGGCTTCGCCAGAGGATATTTTGAGTTGGAGCCATGGCGAGGTAACGAAACCCGAAACCATCAACTATCGGACCCAAAGAGCTGAGAAAGACGGCTTGTTTTGCGAAAAGATTTTTGGGCCGGAAAAGAATTATCAATGTTATTGCGGGAAATATAGAGGAATCAGGTATAAAGAAATTGTCTGCGACCGATGCGGAGTGGAAATAACCAGGTCAGAAAAGAGAAGAGAAAGAATGGGCCATATCAAATTGGCTTCCCCGGTTTCCCATATTTGGTTTTTGAGAGGAGTGCCCTCGCGCATGGGCATGGTTTTGGATATTCCAATGCAGCAGTTAGAGAGTGTAATTTATTTTGCGGCTTACATTATTACCGATGTCAGAGAAGAAGAAAAGAAAAAGATTTTAGAAGAGATAGAAAAGGAATACGAGGGAAAGTTAAAAGTTATTGTCTTGAAAACGAAAGTTTTCGAGAAACTGGAAAGTGAAAAGTTAAAAGTTGAGCCGCCGACGAAGGAACCGAAAAAAGGGGACAGGACAGGGACAGGAGAGGGACAGTCCCTCAAGGAAGCGAGAGATAGGGCAAAAGAAGAGGTCTTATTAATCAAGCCCTTAAAAATTATCTCTGAAATTGAGTATTATGACTTGTCTCTTAAATATGGAACAATTTTTGAAGCCGGGTCCGGGGCCGAGACCCTGCGGAAAATTTTTGCAAAAATTGATTTGAAAAAAGAACTAGAAAAGTTGGAAAAGAAATCTGAAGAAACCGTTCCAGCGGAAAGAAGAAAATTTTTAAGACGCCTGAGTCTTTTGCGGCATATGCAAAAGCTCGGAATAAAGCCAGAATGGATGTTTTTAACGAACTTGCCCGTTTTGCCTTCGGACCTAAGACCAATGGTTCAATTGGATGGCGGCCGCTATGCTTCTTCGGACCTAAATGACCTCTATCGCCGAGTTATAAATAGAAATAACCGATTGAAATATCTCTTGGAAATAGATGCTCCAGAAGTTATCGTTAGAAACGAAAAAAGAATGCTGCAAGAAGCAGTTGATTCTCTGATTGATAATGGAATGAGGAGGGGTGTTACAACGCAAGCGACGACCGGCGGAAAACGGTTCTTAAAGTCCCTGGCCGATATGCTTAAAGGGAAACAGGGCCGTTTTAGACAAAACCTTTTGGGTAAAAGAGTTGATTATTCCGGAAGGTCGGTTATCGTGGTTGGTCCTGAATTAAAATTGGACCAATGCGGGATTCCCAAAAAAATGGCTTTAGAATTGTTTAAGCCCTTTGTGCTCCAAAAAATTTTGAATAAAGAATTGGCTTATAACGTCAGAGGAGCTTCGCGGCTGATTGAGGAAGAGACCGACGAGGTTTGGGCTATTTTAGAAGAGGTAGTTAAAAATAAATTGGTTTTGTTAAATAGGGCTCCAACTCTGCACCGACTCGGCATTCAGGCATTTTATCCTATTTTAGTTGAAGGCGAAGTAATAAGGGTTCATCCTATAGTTTGCAAGGCCTTTAATGCTGATTTTGACGGCGACCAGATGGCGGTTCACTTACCGCTCTCAAAAGAAGCCCAAGGAGAAGCTAAAGACATAATGTTGTCCATTTTAAACTTACTGAAGCCGGCTACTGGCGCCCCAATTGCCACTCTTTATCAAGATATTATTTTGGGTTGTTATTTTCTGACAAGTTTACAAAATCCGAAAGGATTTTATACAACAAGTTTACAAAATCCGAAAGGATTTTATACAACAAAAACAAAGCCGGACTTAAAAAAAGAACTAAAAATTTTTTCCGACAAAGAAGAAGCAATTTTAGCCGAGGAATTTGGCGTTGTCGGTATCCAAGACAAAATAAAGGTTCGTCTTAAAGGGAAGCTCATTGAGACATCAGTGGGCAGAATTATTTTCAATCAGGCCCTCCCAAATGACTTTTCATTCCAAAATGAAAAAATTGACGTTAGAAAATTGGAAAAAATAGCTGCCAGGCTCATTGAAAAATATCCGGCAGAGAAAGTGGGAGAAATTTTGGATAAAATCAAAAGTTTGGGCTTTGAGTATTCAACTTTTTCCGGCGCAACTTGGGGAATGGACGACTTAATTGTTCCCCCTCAAAAACCAAAAATTGTCGCCGCAGCGGAAGACGAAATTGAACAAATTGAAAATTATTATAAAAAAGGTTTTCTTTCCGGAGAAGAAAGAAAATCAAAAATAATCGAGGTTTGGACCAAGGTAAAATCAGAGATTGAAAAGCTGATTCCAACGACCTTACCTCCGGATGGCGCCGTCTTTTCAATGGTTGATGCTGGCGCCAGGGGAGGGTCTTGGGCTCAGTCGGTTCAAATGAGCGGAATGAAGGGCTTGGTAATAAATCCAATGGGAGAGATTATTGAGCTTCCGGTGAAAAGTTCCTATAAAGAGGGCTTGAGCGTTTTGGAATACTTTATTTCCACCCACGGAGCGAGAAAGGGAACGGCTGATACCGCGCTCAGGACGTCAACCGCCGGCTATTTGACCCGCCGATTAGTTGAGGTTGCTCATAGCGCAATAACTTTAGAAGAAGATTGCAGGGATGAAAAGGGAATAGAGATTTTTCTTGAAGATGCAGCCGAGATTGGCCAGGACTTTGTTTATAAAATTGTGGGAAGGGTCTCGCTGGAAGATGTTAAAGGTAAAATAGCAAAAGGCAAAAATATTGTTAAAAAGGGAGAGTTAATAGATTGGGAAAAAGCCCGAAAAATAGCCGAAGAGAAAATCGAAAAAATTAAAGTAAGGTCGCCCCTTTCTTGCAAATCGATTCGTGGTCTTTGTCAAAAGTGCTATGGTTGGGATTTAGGAAAAAATCAATTAGTTAGACCTGGCCAGGCAGTGGGAATAGTAGCGGCTCAGGCCATCGGGGAGCCGGGAACCCAGCTGACGATGAGAACCTTTCATACCGGCGGCGTAGCCGGAGGAGGGGATATTACTTTTGGTTTGCCGAGAGTCCAAGAGATTTTTGAGGCCAGAATTCCCGGAGGAAAGGCAGAAATTTCCCCGGTTAGCGGGAAAATTTTGGAAATTACGTCGGCAAGGATTATTAAAATTAAACCAGACGCTAAATCTCCCGCGAAGCGGGATCCCGCCAAAGGCGGTGAAAAAATTATTGAGTACGAAATCCCTCCCAATTTGGCAATT
>JAHIOY010000116.1 GCA_018894495.1 Patescibacteria group bacterium | reverse complement strand
TAACCAAGAAAAGTAAGGTTGGTCCAGTTGCAGAATTGATAAGAAAATGTGCCCCCAAAACTTTAAAAGAATGGGAAAAGTTTTATTTGGAAAAAGCTTATTCAAAACAACATCTTGAGCAACTAGGAAAGACTTTATTTATCAAAGTTACTGATGTTTGTAAAGCCGAAATAGAAAATGTTACCGAAGAAGATTGTATAAATTTCATATACAATTTAGTAATAAACAGAACTTTTGATGGGTATCAGTCAGAAATTCAGACAATTTATGGGCAGCTTGAAAAAATTCTTGAAGTTAAAATTGAACCGGCCCCTGATGAATGGGATAGAGGATATAATGTTGATTATTTTATTAAAATTAACGATAAATACATCGGACTTCAAATAAAGCCGGCGGGCTATGAATACATTACACAGATAATCAATGAAAGAGAACAGCAGAAAAAGACGCACGAAAAATTTACCGCAAAATATGGCGGAAAGGTATTTTATATTATTTCAATAACTGAAGGTAAAAATAAGATAATTCATAATCCAGAAATAATTGAAGAAATACGGAAAGAGATTGAAAGATTAAGATAGGCGGCGGAAAGCGAGGAGTGAAGAGAATCCGCTCAAAAAATTTTAAAGCCGAGTATAATTACACATATGAAAATAACAAAAAAAATTGTTGAAACTAAGGGAACCGAGCGGCTAAAAAGGGGGTTTACCAAAATGCAAAAAGGCGGGGTGATAATGGATGTAATTAATGCCGAACAAGCAAAAATTGCTGAGAGAGCGGGAGCGGTGGCGGTTATGGCTTTAGAAAGAGTTCCGGCTGATATTAGAGCCGCCGGAGGAGTAGCCAGAATGGCCGACCCCCAAAAAGTCGTTGAAATAATGGAGACAGTAACTATTCCGGTGATGGCAAAATGCCGAATTGGTCATTTTGCCGAGGCCCAGGTTTTGGAGGCGCTCGGAGTTGATATGGTTGATGAAAGCGAGGTCTTGACCCCGGCTGATGAAGAGTCCCATATAGACAAGAAAAAATTTGTCGTGCCTTTTGTTTGCGGCGCCAGAAATTTAGGCGAGGCGTTGAGAAGAATTCAGGAAGGCGCGGCTATGCTTAGGACAAAAGGAGAGCCGGGCACCGGAAACATTGTTGAGGCGGTCCGGCATATGAAGTTGGTCACAAGGGAAATATCGGCTTTGAAAAAAATGTCAGAAAGTCAGCTTAGAAAAAAGGCAAAAGAATATCGGGTTGGATTTAAATTAGTTAAAGAAACAAAAAAATTGGGCCGGCTCCCGGTAGTGAATTTTGCCGCCGGCGGCATAGCGACCCCGGCTGACGCCGCTTTAATGATGCTCATGGGCGCTGACGGCATCTTTGTTGGTTCGGGAATCTTCAAAAGTGCGAGTCCAGAAAAATATGCCAAAGCCATAGTTGAAGCCACCTTGCATTATGACAACCCGAAATTAGTTGCCGAGGTCTCAAAAGGGCTGGGCCAAGCAATGCCGGGCTTAGACATTAAAAAATTGCCCAAAGACCAACTGATGCAAATTAGAAGCACATGAAGAAATTAAAAATCGGGGTTTTGGCTTTGCAGGGAGCGGTTTCGGAACATATTGAGGCATTGGAAAGAACGATGAAAAAACTCGGTCTAAAAGGAAAAGTTTTAGCGGTGAGAAAAACTGAAGATTTGAATGAAATTTCTGGTTTGGTTATCCCGGGCGGAGAGTCAACCACCATAAACCGGCTGATGCTGGAAACAAAAATTAGTGAAAAAATAATTGAACTGGCAGGCCAAGGACTGCCGATTTTAGCAACCTGCGCCGGCGCAATTTTACTGGCAAAAGAAGGGGACGAGCAGATAAAAAAAACCGGCACAATTTTGTTGGGCTTGTTGGAAATGAAAATTTTGAGAAATGCTTTTGGCAGGCAGGTCAACTCTTTTGAGACCGAAATTAAAATACCGGAGCTCGGAAAGAGGCCCTTCCGGGCGGTTTTTATTCGGGCGCCAGCCGTAGAAAAGGTCTGGGGAGAAACAAAAGTTTGGGCAAAGTATAAAAATAAAATAATCGGAGCAAAAAAGGGCAATGTCTTGGCTTTAACTTTCCATCCTGAATTAACCTCTGACCTAAGAATTCACGAGTATTTTATTAAAATGGCTGTGGATTTTCCGCGTTGACAAAAAATTTTAATGGAATATAATCGTTTTAAAAATATACTTCTATGGAAATTCCAGAAATTTCAATTCCGGCTGAGAAAATTTTTGAGGTCCTTGGTTTTCCAATAACCAACACCTTTCTTTTGGCTTTAATAATTGGCTTCTCTCTTTTTACCCTATTTTTTTTGGGATTAAGAAAAAAGAAGGTTATTCCTGGTTCTTTTCAAAATTTTGCGGAATGGGTTTTGGAAACTTTATTAAATTATATTGATGGAATCGCCGTGGACAGAAAAAAAACGTTGGAAATTTTCCCTCTGGCCTCTGTCTTATTTATCTTTATTTTCTCTGCCAATCTTTTGGAAATTTTGCCCGGAATCGGCGTTTTTCATTTTTTACGTTCTCCGAGCTCAGATTTAAATTTCACTTTTGCCTTGGCTGCCGCCTCAATGTTCATCGTTCATATTTATGCCGTAAAACATCTCGGAATTCTAAATCATCTTAAAAAATTTTTAAACTTTAAAAATCCGATTTTCTTTTTTGTCGGGATTTTGGAGGGACTAAGCGAATTAACCCGGGTCTTTTCTCTGGCTATCCGACTTTTTGGCAATTTGCTTGCCGGCGAGGTTCTTTTGCTCATCACCTCCTTTTTATTTGCCTATATTCTTCCCCTGCCCTTTTTGCTTTTGGAAATTTTTATCGGCTTTATCCAGGCCCTGATTTTTTCCTCTTTAATTATTATTTTTTATGTTGTCAACACCCACGCCTCAGAAGAATAATTCCAAACTTCTTTATGCTGTATCCCTCGGATTGGAATTAGGATTTTTGATTGCGCTACCTTTGGTCTTTTTTTTGGCTCTGGGCTTATTTTTGGATAAGAAACTCGGGACCCTTCCAATTTTCTTAATTTCGTCTATAATCTTAGGATTAGTGGCTACGGTCATTAATGTTTATTATCTGGTTTTGCCATTTTTAGAGAAAAGGTCGCAGAAAAAATAATAATAAATTTAATTTTTATTTTATGGAAGGATTAATTTTAAAAGAAATAGCCGCGGCTTTGGCTATTGGTCTGGGAGCGTTGGGCCCTGGAATTGGAATCGGCTTAATCGGAGCAAAGGGCGTGGAGGCGTTGGGAAGAAATCCGGATGCCGCTGCTAAAATCCAGACCGGAATGATATTAGCCATTGCTTTTGCCGAGGCAGTCGCTATTTACGCTTTGGTCGTGGCGATTTTGATTAAATTTATCTAGTAGAGAATTTTGACAATCCCGCTGAAAGCGGGATAATTTCGCCGAAGGCGGTCAAAATTCTTCTACTGGATTTATAGAGTAGAGTAAGTTGGGATTGCTCTACCTGGCAGTCTGGTTTTCAGGGTCGCTCGCTCTCTATTGACACTAAACTGCTTCCCATTGGCAGGATATTTAAGGGGCGTGGAGTAAATCTTAAAGTATGACTAAAAATAAAATTAGCCAGAAAATTAAGGAAATAACAGAAAAAATTGTTAAAGAATTTCAACCGGAAAAAATCATTCTTTTCGGCAGTTTTGCTTATGGAAAACCTAAACCATCAAGCGATATTGACTTGTTAATTATCAAAAAAAGCAAAAAAAGGAAAGTAGAGCGAATTAAAGAAGTATTGATGAAAGTAGAAAGCGAGATTCCTTTGGGGCCTCTGGTTTATACCCCGAAAGAAATTCAAGAGCGTCTCTATTTAGGGGATTTCTTTTTTCAAAGTATTTTCAAAAAAGGGAAACTATTATATGAAAAATAACCATTTTAAATTAGCCCGGGAATGGATTACAAAAGCCCAGAACGACTTGAGAGCGGCTGTGATTCTTTATGGGGAAAATGGTCCTCCGGATACTTTATGTTTTCATTGTCACCAATCAGTAGAAAAATATCTGAAGGCATATTTGGTTTTTAGGGATATTCATTTTGAGAAGATTCATTATTTGTGGAAATTAGCCAAACTTTGTGCTAAAGAAAATAAAGAATTTTCAAATTTTGAAGAGGAATTAAAAACTTTAGATGCTTATTACATTGAATCTCGTTACCCGCCAGAAACAAGGACTTATTCCCGTCAAGAATGTAAAAAAGTTTTAGATTTGGCCGAAAAATTAACTCAGTTCATCGTTAATAAAATTAGGTAGATTAATAAAAAGCGAAAAACCCAGTATGACAATCCTGACTTCGTCGGGATTATTACTGGGAAAGGTCGAAGTTAAAAGAGATTTAGTTTAAAAAATATGCCAAACGGAGAAAGAAACATTGCGAGAAAAATTGGAGAAAAGTTGTTCGGGGGAAAAACCGAAGGGAAAAAAGAAGCAATATCTAAAAGAAATGCAATGATAGGAGAATTTGCTGATATATTGAAAAAAGAAAGAGAAGATACTTTTGGGAATTATGGTCATTGGCTTAAGCAAAAAGAGCCGGGAGATAAATGTGCGTCAAAAAAACTAAAAGAGTTTGGACATTTTGCGGAAAGGGCGCAAAAGGCGGAAAAAAATTTCTTAACAGGAAACTGGAATAAAGATACCATAAACGCAATTGAAATCATACTTTCAAGAACGATAGATATGCCCGCAAATCTCACGGAAAAACGTCGGAAAGAACTAATTGAGCAAATTAAAAAATATAAAGGAGTATCGCAGGAGGAAATTACAGTGGTG
>JAHIOY010000115.1 GCA_018894495.1 Patescibacteria group bacterium | reverse complement strand
ATTTGGAGGATATAGAAAGGGCGGGGTTTGATATTTGATTTTTATTCGAGATTGAGGTAATCTTATGACGCGGGGTGGAGAAGTAGTATCTTGCGAGGCCCATAACCTCGAGACGGCCGTGCAATTCGGCCCCCCGCAACAAGATAAAAATTTGAAACAGCCCTATACCCCGCTCGTAGCGGGGTCGGGCTTGACAAAATTTCTTTTAGAAATTTTGTATAGAGCCGGCGTAGCTCAGTGGTAGTAGCAGGGTCTTCATAAGGCCAAGGTCGCAGGTCCGAGTCCTGCCGCCGGCATAATTTGATTTGGGGACGTAGTGTAGCCCGGTTTATCACGCCTTCCTGTCACGAAGGAGATCGTGGGTTCAAATCCCATCGTCCCCGCCATAAAAAAGCCAAAATCCGCCGCGCCGCTAAAGAGGACGGCTTTTGTTTTCCACAGTTGATTTTTGGTTAAAATTGTGCTAAGTTTAACGATAAACATGGAAAAAATTGAAGAATTTTTTGATATCACCGTGCCCGGCAAGAAGCCCATTATTGGAAACCTGCATCCTTTGACTTTAATAAAAAGGAAAGTCGTAGAGATTTTTCAAGCAATGGGTTTTTCAGTTATTGAAGGACCGGAAATTGAGACCGAGTGGTATAATTTTGATGCCTTAAATATTCCTAAAGACCACCCGGCCCGAGATATGTGGGACACTCTCTGGCTTAAAAAGCCAGAAAATCAAAAATCATTGTCTCGAAAACGAAAGTTTTCGAGAAACTTGAAAATCAAAAATCAAAAATTATTATTACGAACGCATACTAGTCCGGTACAGATTCGCTTTATGGAAAAAAATCAGCCGCCATTGAGGATTATTGTTCCTGGCAGTGTTTTTAGGCACGAGGCAACCGATACCAGGCACGAGTTTCAACTTTATCAAATTGAGGGATTAATGGTTGATAAAGAAATCTCAGTAGCCCACCTGAAAGCAATTTTGGCTGAATTTTTTAAAAAGTTTTTTGGGAGAAATACCAATTTTCGATTGGACCCAGATTTTTTCCCTTTTACCGAACCTTCTTTCAATGTCAGTGTAACTTGTATAATTTGCGAAGGAAAAGGTTGCGCTCTTTGCAAGAAAACAGGCTGGTTAGAAATGGCGGGAGCGGGAATGGTTCATCCCAATGTTTTTAAAAATTCAGGATTGAATCTAAATCCGCCAGCTGGCGGATGGCGGGGCTGGGCGTTTGGATTTGGTTTAGAGAGGTTGGCAATGATGAAATATAAAATTGATGACATCAGATTATTTAGGTCGGGCGACTTAAGATTTTTGAATCAGTTTTAAGTATGAATTTTTCATATAATTGGTTACAGTCATTTTTTAAAAGAAAATTGCCAAGTCCAGAAAAATTGGCTGATTTATTGTCTCGGCGCTTCGCCGAGGTAGAAGAAATTAGAAAAGAAAATAAAGATATTGTTTTAGATATTGATATTCGACCAAATAGGGCAGGGGATTGTTTCTCCCATTTAGGGATTGCCAGAGAAATTTCAGCAATTTTAAATTTTAAATTGCAAATTGCAGTTCGGAAATTGATAGAGGATAAAAATCTAAAGGCAAAAGATTTTGTTTCAGTCGACGTCAAACATCGACAATCTTGTCCAAGATATACTGCCAGGGTGATTTGTGACGTAAAAGTCGGTCCTTCGCCAAAATGGATACAAGAGAGATTAAAAGTTTGCGGATTGAGGCCAATCAATAATATAGTTGATATTGCTAATTACGCGATGTTAGAGACGGGCCAGCCCCTGCACGCTTTTGACTTTGAAAAGATAGAAGCGGATAAACGCGGATATCAACGCGGATTGACGCGGAAGATTATTGTTAGATTTGCCAAAAAGGGCGAGAAAATTTTTACTTTGGATAATAAAGAATATGATTTAGACAAAGAGATTTTAGTCATTGCCGATTCAAAAGAACCATTAGCCATTGCCGGGATTAAAGGAGGGAAAAAAGCTGAAATTGATGAAAAAACAAAAATAGTGGTTTTGGAATCAGCTAATTTTAATCCAAAAGTTATTCGCGGGGGCTCAAGGAAGATTGATTTGAAAACCGATGCCTCCCGGAGATTTGAACATGGAATTGACCCAAATTTAACAGAAATAGCAATTAATAGGGCAGCCGGTTTAATCCAAGAAATTGCCCATCAGCAAGGCGGGTGCCCGAAGGTCTGCCATGGCTTAGTTGATTTTTACCCCCAAAAAGTTCTGCCAAAAAAAATAAAATTGGATTTGGATTACGTTGAGGGACTATTAGGAGTAAAAATCTCTCAGAAAGAAATAATTAAAATTTTAAAATCATTGGGTTTGAAAATTGAACCCCGCCCCAAACCTAAAAATCAATTTTCCCAGAGTGGTGCCAGACAGATAAATTTGGGGCGGGGGAAAATTCTAAATGTGGTCGTACCCACATTTAGGCTGGATATTTCAATTCCTGAGTACTTGATTGAGGAGATTGGAAGGATTTATGGCTATCAAAAAATCAAGCCCATTTTTCCGTTAGCTGTTTTGATTCCGCCAAAGAGGAATTTTGAACTCTTTTGGGAAGACATGGTAAAAGATATTTTAAAAGAAGCCGGATTT
>JAHIOY010000009.1 GCA_018894495.1 Patescibacteria group bacterium | reverse complement strand
GGGGGCGGTTGAAATTTCTTCGTTTCCCTGCGGCTGCGATGCGGTTTTAAAAGAGTTTGTTGAAAAAAAATTTAAAGAGAATAAAATCCCATTTCTCTATTTAATAATAGACGAACAGACCGGCGAAGCCGGTTTTCAAACCCGACTGGAGGCATTTGTTGATACTCTCTAATTGAAAAAATAAAATTTTTTAATAAAGTGAATTATGAAACCAATCATTACATTTCCCAGTTGGGGGAATTATAGCATTGCTTTAAAGACCCTTTTTGAAAAAATGGGTTTGGAGGTTATTCCGCCAGAAAAAATAAATTCGCAGACGATTTTAGAAGGGGCAAAATTGAGCCCGGAAATGTTCTGTTTTCCCCTCAAGACGACTCTGGGAAGCTATATTCCGGCTTTGAGAAAAGGCGCCAATACTATTTTTATGGTTCAAAATGCCGGCGGTTCCTGCCGGCAAAGATATTATGGCAGAATTCAAGAAAAGGTCTTAAAAGAGCAGGGCTGGGAGATTAATTTTATTGATTTTAAGACCACTCCAAAAGATATTTATTCAGAATTTAAAAAAATTTCCGGGGCTTCATTTTGGCAGATTTTTCAAGCAGCCCGCTTTTTTTTAAAAGAACTTCACCTCATTGAAAGAATTGAGAAAGATGCCCAATTTTTAAGACCGAGGGAAGTTGAAAAGAGGGAAACCGATAAAATTTTGGATTGGGCTCTTTTGGAAATAGACAAAATAGGCGACGGAAAGCGTCTTTTGAAATTAAAGAAAGAAATCTTGAAAAAACTCTCTAAAATTAAAATTGCTCAAAAAAAAGACGTGCTCAAGGTTGGTTTGATTGGCGAAATTTATACCGTCTGCGACCCAACTATTAATTTTGAAATAGAAAAAAAATTGGGATGGGAAGGAATTGAAGTTCATCGGGAAATGGACCTAACTTATCATCTTAAAAAAGCGATTTTTCCCTGGAAGGACTGGCTTATCCAAAGAAAAATCAATCCTTATTTAAAATCAACAGTGGGGGGGCATGGCAGAGACGCTATTTACGAAATGTTAAATTATGTTAAAAAGGACTTTGATGGCGTAATTCAATTACTGCCGGCAATGTGCATGCCGGAGGTGACAGTAAGACCGATTTTGGAAAAAATTCATCAAGAATCTGGCATGCCATTTTTATCATTATCGCTTGACGAACAAGTGGCTGAAACCGGAATTAACACTCGTCTTGAGGCGTTCGTTGATGTGGTCAAAAATTATCATAATCAACGAATAGCGAATAAGTTACGAATTTGCGAATAAACGAATTCGTAAATTCGTATATCAAGTTTTTATTTCTGAAAAATTCAGAAATAAAGAATCGTTAAAAATTCGTTATTCGCTGATTTCTATGAAAACATATCTCGGCATTGATGTCGGCTCAATTTCATATAAGTTTGTTTTAATAGACGAAAAAAATCAGGTCTTGTTTTGGCTTTATAAGAGAACCGAAGGAAATCCAATTTTAGCCATTCAAAACGGGTTTAAAGAATTAAGAAAATTCATTGAAAATCATAATGCCGAAATTGAAATTGCGGGAATTGCCACCACCGGTTCCGGTCGTTATTTAGCCGGAGTAATTGCCGGCGCTGATTTAATTAAAAATGAAATCACTGCCCATGCCAAAGCCATCTCTAATTTCGTTCCCGGCGCTCAAACCGTAATTGAAATTGGCGGCCAGGATTCAAAAATTATCATTTTAGAAAACGGCGTGGCGGTTGACTTTGCAATGAACTTAATTTGCAGTGCAGGCTGTGGCGCCTTTTTGGACGCTCAGTCATTTCGGCTCAGAATTCCTGTAGAAAAGTTCGGCGAATTAGCCATAAAATCAAAAGAACCGACAACCATAGGCAGCAGATGTTCAGTCTTTGCCGAGTCGGATATGATTCATAAACAGCAAATCGGCCATAAAATTGAAGATATTGTTGCCGGTTTATGCGAGGGGTTGGCGAGGAATTATTTAGGCGGGGTTGGCAGGGGAAAGAAAATAAATCCGCCAATTGTTTTCTTGGGCGGCGTTTCAGAAAATTTGGGAATGAGGAAAGCGTTTGAAAAAGCATTGGAGCAAAAAATTATTGTTCCTTCCTATAATACGGTGATGGGCGCTCTGGGCGCGGCTATATTGATAAAAGAGATGGCGCCCTTAAAAACAAAATTCCGCGGTTTTGAAATTTCAAAAAAAGATATTAAATGCGCCTCTTTTCAATGTCGCGGCTGTCCCAATCAGTGCGAAGTAATTGAGGCAAAAATTGACGGCAAAATTGTTGCCCGCTGGGGCGATAGATGCGCCAAATGGTCAAATCTAAACCCAGTATGACAACTTCGACTTACTCTATTGACATTATTGTTTGGCATGTCAAAATAAAATAATGAAGTTTCAAAAATTAAATAAAAAATCTCTTATTTATTTAGGCATCGTTGTTATCGTTGCTCTTTTAGCCGTTGGTTTAATTTGGCGTTTCTCTCAAATGCCGGAAACCAAAAAAGAAATTCCTTTACCAGCCAAACCAAGCCGAGAAGAAATAATCAAAAAGCAATTAAAAGAATTAGAAGCATTAAGAACTGAAACCCCAACTTCAACTGAAAAAGAAATTCAAGCCCAACTCAAGGAATTAGAATCCCTTCGCAAAAAACAAAAACCCTTATCTCAAGAACAAATCCAAAAACAATTAGAAGAATTAAACAAATTAAGGTCGGAATAAAAATAATCAACGAATTAACGAATTCTTTACGAATATACGAATTCGTAAATTCGTAAATGATTAGTTATTCGTTGATAATTACTATGTTTCAAAGAACAAAGAACATCTTATTACAGGTTTTGCCTGTAACCGTTATTGCCACTTTCCTTGTAGTGGCTGTTATCTACGGCTGGACAGAACCAAGTTCTGCCCCGCCTACTGGCAATGTCTCGGCTCCGATTAATGTAGGCAATGCGAGCCAAATCAAAACCGGACCCTTGCAAGTCAATGGCTTCCGCAACATTGGAAATACTGTTCTTGACGGCAATGTCGGCATCGGGACGGCTTTACCTGCTCAAAAACTAACTGTTGCGGGCGATGTTAGTTGGACTGGAACGCTTCAGGGGGGCGCTGTGCCATGGACAAGATTAACAACCGTTCCCACTGGCTTTGCTGATGGGGTTGATAATACGGGCATAACTTCTGAAACCGACCCCACGGTTCCCGCTTCTATAAAAGACGGCATCAGCTGGGGCGAAGTAAGCAGCAAACCAGCATGGGATTGCGGCGCCGGCGTGGCAATGCGATCACTCAATTTGGCCACTGGCGGCGTCAATTGTATAGCCGTTCCCACTGGAGGCGGTACGGTAACATCTGTATCCGCTGGCACTGGTCTGAGCGCTTCGCCTAACCCCATAACGGGCAGCGGAACGATATCATTGAATTTAGGCAGCGCAAACACATGGACTGCGGCTCAAACCTTCAGCGGCGGAGCAAGCTTTCCCGGCTCAGGGATATGGAATACTTCCGGCAACGTCGGCATCGGGACGACAGGGCCTCAACGCAAGCTGGATGTCTCCGGGCGCCTTCTTGTCCGCGAGGGGACGATTCCAAACGGCTGGGACACTGCTGACTGGGGAGCAATTGTTTCCCTCCGGCGGCCGGGAGCAGGAAGCATGGCTTCGGCAAGCCACGGCAATGCACAGCTGGAGCTGGTGAGCGACGGGCCCACTACGTCTCATGTTTCTTTTCACCGCCCGGGAATTTACGGCGCTAATTTCGGCCTGGACACCAATAACTGGTTCTCCACCCAGGGCTGGTCTGCCGGCGCCGGCTACACCAGCCTGCGCGCAGGGACTATCCGCTCGATGTCCGGGGGGATACAGTTCCCGGACGGGAGTACGCAGATGAGCGCGGCAGCGGGCGGGATAACCGGTTCGGGGACTGCGAACTACATACCAAAATGGACAGCAGGGACCGCGCTCGGAAATTCAATAATTTATGATAACGGCAACGT
>JAHIOY010000114.1 GCA_018894495.1 Patescibacteria group bacterium | reverse complement strand
GAATCGGATTTTGTGGCTCGCTCCGAAAACTTCCAAAAATTAGCCCACGAACTATGCCTTCAAATTGTAGCGAGCTCGCCAAAGGAAATTCCGCTCCTTGAGCAACCATGGATTAAAGATGAGTCAAAAACAATCAAGGACCTGATCGATGAGCACATCGCTAAAATGGGGGAGAATATTGAAGTGAAAAGGTTTGTGCGATATGAAATTTAGAATGACTAATTAACCTAATTTCTAATTTCTAATCAAATCCCAATACCTAATGACCAAATAACTAAAAATTTAGAAATTTAACAACAATGTTAGAATTAATTGCTTTGTTTATTCTAATAGCTAGCTTTTTGGGAATGGTGGTGATTGTCTTTCGGAAAATCCCAGTTTTGGTTTCCCTGCCGGCTGCCTTCCCTGTTAAAGACACCTTAGTCATAAAATTTAAAAAAAGAATCGGAGAAATCAGTCCTTTTAAAAATTTCTCTTACGAGTTGTTCTTACAAAAGATTTTGGCAAAAATTAGAATTTTAGCTTTGAAAATCGAAAATCTTACTCTAAATTGGGTCCAAAAGTTGAAAGAAAGCTATCAAAAAAAGAAAACATTGAAGATTGATGACTATTGGCAGAAAATAAGAAAAGAGGTTAAAAGAAAAGAGGTTAAGAAAGTTGCTAAGCCGAAGTAGCTCAAATTATTAAAATTTCGCCTCTTTAGCTTAGTGGCAAAGCAACGGTTTTGTAAACCGTCGACGTCAGTTCAATTCTGGCAAGAGGCTTTTTAAATGTCATTGGACATGCGACCAGACGTGCGACGTCCAATTTTTATACTCGCCTTGCTCGCCAAAAGGCGTGGTTAAGGAAAACTCGAAGCGGTTGCAGAAGCAATGGCAAACTATCAAAAAGACATTTCGCTTGCCACTAACGAATCAAAAGCAATAGGGGATAAAACAAAGGCGGAAAATCTGCTTTCAACGATTGCCGATAATACATTAAAACACCAGGAAGTTTTAGCAGAAGTTTATAATAAAGTTCCAGACGAGGCAAAAAAGGCGATTGAAAAAGCAATTGAAACAAGCAGGAAAGGCCAAGAAGAAGCCACAAAACAAATCGCTGAACTCAAAGGCGAAGTTGAGCAGTTGAAAAAAGAAGTGGCGGAATTAAAAACCAAAGATGAAGAGCGAGAAAAAGTAATTGAAGAATTGAGCAATCAGAAGCAAAAAATCACACCTACGCCTGCACCGATTAAACCATCTACTCCAAAAACTTCGGAAACTACGCCGACACCAGCGACACCCGCAACCCCCGCTACGCCGACTTCTGGAGGTGGGGGTGGTGGGGCCTCCTCGGGGCCACACCCAGTCACTCCACTCAAGTGCTCGGATTACAAAAATTATTTTGCTTTTATTCTTGACTGTGCATCTATTAGTCAGAGTGCTTTTAAAGATGGAGTAGAGATTGAACCTCCTCTTTACACGCTTTGCAAGCAATGTCTCCCGGCAGATACTTCATTGCGTTTAATAATTTCAAATATTCAAATTGCAAACATAACGGAAAACTCAGTTACCATCACATGGGTTACCAATGAATTGGCTAATAGCGAAATATTTTATGCAAATAGTCCTCTGGATCCAATAGCTCCAGGTCCTTTTACATCCCCGCATACAACGAGAGTTATCGATTCAGCTGATACAATCAATCATAGTTTGAATCTTAATAATCTCACTAAAGGCACCGTTTATTATTACGAAGTTCATTCTGTGAGTGCTAATGGACATTCAGCGTTACGCAGTGAGCAATCATTTACTACTCTTGCGTCCCCATCGCCGACGCTCACGCCCTAAGGAAAAATAAATTTATGAAAGAAAAAATTAAAAAAGTCGTTATTAAATTTAAAATTGAAAATTATGAATAATTATTATATTAAAAATATTTGGGGGCCTGGCGGTCAAAAAGGGTATCCACATAAAGATAAAACAGAATTTGCCGAGGGGCAAAAACGAGCAGCCGAACGTTTTAGTGAATGCGATGGATTTTTTCTTTATGAAACAGGCGGTAAGGAGAACGATAAAATAGGAGCGAAAACTATTTTTGCCCAAGGAACGGTTCAATTACCTCCCGAAGTTATTACTAATCAAGATGGACAAAAACACGGGATAGAAAGAGGAGAAGAAAAAGAATTTCCCTATGATGTAAAAATAAATTTAAGTGTAAGAATACATCCGCGAGATGGGGTTCCACTTGATACCATAAGGAAAATACTTAAATCGCCAAAAGAGAAGATGCAACGACCCGGCGGACTTATAAAAATAACAAAGGAGCAGTTTGATCAATTATTCATAGAATTAAACAAAAGACCACAAAAGTCGTAATTAGTTTTTCAAAAACGAGCTACCAGTAGTAAGGCTTAACCGAAAATCTTTTCAAAATAAAAAATGGCTACAATTGAAGATTTTGAAAAATTAGAAATAAAAATTGGAAAAGTTTTATCAGCAGAAAGTCCAGAAAAAGAAGTTCCTCCTGGAAGTATCATAAAATAAAGTGATTTTTATCTGTATTGTGTGTAAAAAATATACATTCACAACTCCTTGACAAATTTGCGGAATTGGACAATACTGAAATAGTAGCTTAGAGAATCGGATAAGAAAAAAGGTCGGGCTACTTGAAATGATTAACTTCAGTTAATCTGGCAAACAGAAAGAATTATGGACGAGAAAAAAATAAACGACGAAGAATTCCTTGAGTATTTGGTTAAGTCCTTAGTTGATCACCCAGAAGATGTCAAAATTGACCGCAAGGTTGATGAGATGGGCGTCTTACTTTCTTTGAGAGTAAATTCCGAAGATATGGGCCAGATCATCGGCAGGGAAGGATCAACCGCCAGAGCCATTCGTTCTCTGGTTCGCATTGTTGGTCTAAAAAATCACGCTCGAGTGAATTTGAAGATTGAGGAACCGGAAGGAGCCACTCCTCGCCCGAGGACAACCCCGGCCGGCGAACTCGATGAATTGAAACTGTAAGCGAAATCATCAACTCGTTTACAAATACAGAAAGCGGCGCTATTATAGTTGAATAGTGCCGTTTTCATTTTTAATGCGATACCAATATACTAATATTCGTATAATTAGTATAATTCGTATATTAGCATCGATTTATGCGGTTTGACATTATTACAATTTTTCCTAAAATTTTTGATTCTTATCTGAAAGAAACGTTTATTAAAAAAGCCCAAAAAAACGGCTTAATTTCAATTTATATTCACGATTTAAGAAAATGGGCAAAAGATAAGCATAAGACGGTTGATGATAGACCTTATGGCGGAGGATTGGGAATGGTCATCAAAGTTGAGCCCGTCTTTCGAGCGGTCTCAACTTTGAAGTTAAAAGTTAAAAGTGAAAAGTTAAAAGTTATTCTTTTTACGCCGAGAGGAGAGAAATTCAATCAGAAAGTTGCTTATCAGTTTTCAAAATTAGACCGTTTGATAATGATTTGCGGCCGATACGAAGGGGTGGACGATAGGGTGGCAAAATATATTGCTGATAAGGAGTTGTCAATCGGCGATTATGATTTAATGGGTGGGGATTTGCCGGCAATGGTGGTGATAGAGACGGTGGCGCGCTTAATTCCCGGGGTTTTGGGAAAACCCCAACTATTAAAGGAAAGAATTACCAAAGAAAAGGGATTTATTGAATACCCCCAATATACCAGACCGGAAGTTTTCGAACCAAATAAATATATTAAAAATTGGCGGGCTTGCCCTCCTAAATTTCGTAAAGCGAAATTTTGGAGGGTGCCAAAAGTTTTATTATCAGGCCATCACCAAAAAATTGAAGAGTGGCGGAAAAAACACAGGAAAGTCATTGAAAAATAACTATTTTATGCTAATCTACTAATTGCGAAGCAATTAGTAATTTTAATCTACTAATTGCGTTAAAAATCAAAAGATTGATTTTTAGACTGCGAAGCAATTAGTAATGCAAAAATGAATTTAATTGGGTGGTTCGCATAGTGGCAATTGCTCGACGCTGTAAACGTCGCGTCCTCTGGACTTCGGGGGTTCGAGTCCCTCACCACCCACATAAAAAAATAAAAAATAAAAAATCATTGTTTAGAAAACTTTTAGTTTTCTAAAAACTTGAAATTAAAAAATTATGGGGAAGATTGAATTTTATAGTTCAGTAGCATATAAAGAAAGACAAGCCGAAATTACTAAACAGAATTGGCAAATGGGGATTTATGATTTTTTCCGCAAACGAGAAAAAAGACAATGTGCTAACCCGAATTGTGGAAAATGGTTTGAAGCAGAGCCAGCTGACCCTAAAAAGTTCTGTTCGTGTAAATGTGCAGCACAAGTAAATAATCCAAAACGAGGTGGTATTTCTCTTCAAGCAAAAAAAGAGATAATAAGTTTATATCAAAAAGGTTTGTCAATGCAAGAAATTTCTGACAAGATTGATTGGAAGCACGGAAAAGTTGTCTATTGGATGCGAAAATTTAATATGCCCCGCCGATCTCGAAGCGCGGCTAATTACATCAAATATAATCCTAATGGAGATCCCTTCAAAATCAAGAAATTAAAAACAAGAAAAGATATAGAACTTTTTAATTTAGGAATTGGGTTATTTTTGGGTGAGGGAGGCAAGAAAAATAAATTTAATTTAGTGCTTCCTAATTCTGATCCAAAGATATTAAGATTATTATGGTGCAAAAACGCGTTAACTCGATGTTCTTAAATGCCGGAGTAGTTTAGTGGCAAAACACCCCGCCCTTTATGCCGATGTAGCTCAGTGGTAGAGCATTTGCATGGTAAGCAAAAGGTCAACGGTTCAATCCCGTTCATCGGCTTGTTTAAAGGGCGGGGAAAGCACGAGTTCGATTCTCGTCTCCGGCTCATATGGCAAAAAAGAAACCATTCGTAAAACTTCAGTGCGCGGTCTGCAAAAGAATAAATTATTATACTCGCAAATCAAAGGGAGTTGTTGAGAAGAAGTTGGCATTGAAAAAATTCTGCAATTGGTGCAGGAAGCATACGGCGCACAAGGAAGTGAAGAAATAAATTTGGGGGCATATTTCAACGGTAGAATAATGGTCTCCAAAACCATTGATCCCTGTTCGAATCAGGGTGTCCCCGCCTAGAAAAGGTTTTGAGGACGCCGAAGGCGGCCGAAACCCCGCACCGAGCTTTGCTCTGGTGCGGGGCGAATCCTGGCATCCCCGCCTTCGCCTCGCCGAAGCCAACAATGACAATTCTTCCAATAAAAAAATATCCTGAGCCAATTCTGAGAAAAAAATCTGAAGAAGTGAAAGAAGTGACTCCGGAAATCAAGAAATTGATTGAGGAGATGATAGAGACAATGCTCAAAAATAATGGAATTGGCTTAGCCGCGCCTCAGGTCGGGGTTTCAAAGAGAATAATCGTGGCGGCAACTCAAAAGGACCCGCTTGTTTTTATCAATCCTAAAATTTTACGAAAGAGTAAAGAAACGGAATTGGGAGAAGAGGGTTGTTTAAGTTTCCCAGGGCTATATTTAAAAATAAAAAGACCGAAATTTGTGGAAGTAGGGGCATTAGACATTAATGGAAAGAAAATTCGTTTTGAAACAAAAGAACTTCTTTCAAAAAGTCCGGTAAATGAGCGGTATCCGACCGGAGTAATTCTTTCCAGAATAATCCAGCACGAAACTGACCACTTAGATGGAATTTTAATCATTGATAGAATCAGTTTTTGGCAAAGATGGAAAATTAGAAAAACCTCAAAATTTACACAGGTCGGACCTGTGTCAAACTGACCGAGGTCGGGTCTCGGTAAATTTCGTATGGATTTAATTGATTCTTTAATCAGAGAAGGGTGGCTAAAGACATCGGCCATAATTGATGCCTTCAGAAAAATCAAAAGAGCGGATTTTTTACCAGAGGGAATGAAAGATTTGGCAGAGTTAAACGAAGCCCTGCCGATTGGATATGGTCAGACAATTTCTCAGCCCTTGGTGGTGGCTTTTATGTTAGAACAATTGTCTCCGGAAAAAGGAGATAAGATTTTGGATGTCGGTTCCGGGTCAGGATGGACAACCGCTTTGCTGGCTGAAATCGTCAACCAGCAAAGCGGAAATAAAAAATTAAAAATTAAAAATAAAAAAGGACGAGTGATAGCCATTGAGGTCATTCCGGAATTAAAAGAGTTTGGGGAGAAAAATGTTGCTAAATATGATTTTCTTGCCCCGTACCGAACCGAAAGTTCTGGTGCGGGGATAAAAGAGGGGATTGTGGAATTTATTTGTACCGATGGCTCAAAGGGGTATGAGAAAGAAGCGCCCTTTGACAGAATTTTAGCTTCGGCTTCGGCCGCAGAGATTCCGTCGGCTTGGAAAGAGCAGATAAAAATCGGCGGAAGAATCGTCACGCCCATTGGAACCTCAATTTGGCTATTTATTAAAAAATCGCCCTCCTTCGCTAAATCTACGGAGGGCGAGGCAGCCGAATTTGAAGAAATTGAATATCCGGGCTTTACATTTGTCCCCCTCATCACTAAATAATCAATCTATTGATTTCGTAAATCACTATAATTTGAAATGAAAAAAAATCTTTTAATTTTAATTTTGGTTATTTTTTTGGTTTGTTTTTTGATTGTTTTTTGGGTTGGGCATTGGGCTTGGCAGGGAATTTACCTGCCAAAAAGTTCTCAGTCCAGTCAAGAGAAGTTATTTTCGTTTAAAAAAGGAGAAAATCTTTTTCAAGTCGCTGAAAATCTGCGGAAAGAGGACTTAATTAAAAATAAAATCTTTTTTGAAATATATGTAATTTCAAAAAGCAAAATAAGAAATCTTCAAGCCGGAGAGTATTTATTGTCTCCTTCGCTGACCATTCCTGAAATCACAGAAAAAATTGTTTCTGGCGATACTATCAAAGAAAAAATTACCATTATTGAGGGCTGGAATTTGAGAGATATCGGTTTTTATTTTGAAAATAAAGGAATGTTTCAGGCCGAAGAACTTTGGGAATTAGTCGGTTTTCCAGCCATTGATTATTCAAAAGCAACCGATTTACCCGAACCAAAGGATTTTAGCCAGAAATATGATTTTTTGAAAGATAAACCCAAAAATGTGGGTTTGGAAGGTTATCTTTTCCCCGACACTTATTTTCTCGACAATAACACGTTTTCTACGATCGTAGAAAACGTGTTATCAAAGAGATTGGAAATGATTGTTAGGAAAATGTTGGATAATTTTGGCAAAAAACTTACTCCTGACTTAAGAAAAGAAATTAAAGGGCAGAAAAAAACAATTTTTGAAATAATTATCATCGCTTCTTTAATTGAAAAAGAAGTCAGAACCTCCGAAGACAAAAAATTGGTCTCCGGAATTTTATGGAAGCGGCTGAAAAACAAAATGCCCTTGCAGGTTGACGCCACTATCATTTATATTACTGGCAAGAAAACAACTAAAATCTCTTTAGACGAACTCCAAATTGACTCGCCTTACAATACCTATAAATATCTGGGACTGCCAAAGGGTCCCATTTCTAACCCCGGGCTTGACTCAATTGGAGCCGCGGTATATCCTAAAATTAGCGATTATTGGTATTATCTTTCTACCCCGGAAGGAAAAACCATTTTTAGCAAAACCTTAAAAGAGCACAATTCCGCCAAAACAAAATATTTAAAATAATTCGTTAAAAATCAATCTTGATTTTTAGACTATGAAAAATCTTTTTACAAAGCGGGTTAATAGTGTATTAGGGATATTGCTCATAATCAGCGTTTTTTTAGCGGCCGTTTTAGTCATCTCTCTAAGATATGAAAATTTAAAATATCAATTTGTCGCTCTTTTCCCTAAAATAATTAAACCGCCAATAGTCCCTGTTTCATTTTCAGAAACAAAGGACATAAAAAAATTTGCTTCTGTTGAGGAATTTAAAACATATTTGGAAGAGGCAAAACTTGAAACCGAAATTTCTATTGGAGGCGCTTTTTCAAGAGAAGGAATAATGCCTGTTCCTCTTTCTCCGGCAGCAAAAGAAGGAATGGGAGGAGGTCTCGCTGCCCCAGAAAGAGTTTCCGAAACAACGGTTCAGGTTCCGGGCGTTGACGAGCCGGATATTGTTAAAACCGATGGAAAAGAAATTTATTTTTCGCCCAGCCAATCTTTTAGAATTTGGGATGGGCGAATGAGAATTTTATCAGAAGAAAAAATACAGGAAGCTATCGTACGGAAAGTTG
>JAHIOY010000113.1 GCA_018894495.1 Patescibacteria group bacterium | reverse complement strand
TAGAGGTTTTTTCAACACCATCAACATATAATTTTTTTACTCCCCTTACACTATCGTAAATACCAACAAAATGGTGCCAATTTTGAGGGTCAGACACCGTAAAATAAGTTCCATATTGCCAATTAGTTGTGTAAACGATGAAATTCATGTTCTTTCCACCCGTGTTACCTGTTCCTAGAATGTAAGCATTGTATTTACTGACCAATTGCCATACTCCACTATAACCAGTGGAAATCGCCGACCTTACCCACGCTTCAACGGTTATGGCATTGGTTGGATTTATCGATGGCACATTCACATAATCATTCACCCCGTCAAAATACAGGGCTTTTCCAGTTAGTCCCTGAACTCCATCTGTCCAAGTAACACCACCTATTAATGTTCCGTTATTGTAGCCAGTGGCGTCATAAGCAGTTGTGCCACTGCCTTCGTTGAAATTCCAACTTCCAACCATATCGCCTCCTAATTGGGCTTGAACGCTTCTCGCCCATTGTAATGTCTTGGCAATCTGGGCTTTCTCTCTGGCTCCTTTTAAAGCAACCAGGACAATGCTGCTCAAGAGAGTGATTGTAGCAATAACCACTAATAATTCAATTAAGGTGAAGGCCCTGAAGGAGAACCTTTGGTTCCCTACAGGGTAAACTTTTTCCTTTTTCATAAAGTTTGACAAGGTCTGACCTTGTCCATAAATCTTGCCCGAGGTCCGACCTCGGCGAGTTTGACCGAGGTCCGACCTGTGTCAGTTTGACCGAGGTCCGACCTCGGTCAAACTTAGTTTTATTCTACCTCTATTCCCATATTCTTGGCCGTGCCTTTTATTATCTTCATTGCCGCGCCAATATCTTCAGTATTCAAGTCAACCAATTTTTGCTCAGCGATTTTTCTCAATTGTTCCTGACTGATTTTGCCAACTTTCTTTTTATTTGGCTCTCCTGACCCTTTTTCAATCCCGGCTGCTTTTTTGAGCAATTCAGAGGCCGGCGGCTGCTTCATTTTTAAATCATAAGTCCTGTCCTCATAAATGGTAATTTCAATCGGAACGGTAAAACCGATTTTGTCTTTGGTTAAATCATTAAATTTCTTGCAGAATTCCGCAATGTTTATGCCCTGGGGAGCCAAAGCCGGTCCCACCGGTGGCGCCGGGGTGGCTTTTGCCGCCGGGATTTGAAGTTTAACTATTGCTTTTATTTTTTTCATAATTCTTACGAATTTACGAACAAGTTTTTATTTCTGAATTTTTCAAATTCCGAAATAAAGAATATTTACTAATATACGAATTCGTATATTCGCAATAAATTCGTTATTCGTTGATTTATAGTTTTTTTATCTGTAACGAGTCCAGTTCCACCGGCGTATCTCTGCCAAACATATTTACCAACACTTTCACTTTGCCTCGTTTATCGTCAATTTCCGAAACCTTGCCATCGAAACCTTTAAACGGGCCGTCGGTAATTTTTACCGTGTCCCCGAGATTAACTTCGATTTTATACTGCGGTTCTTCCACGGCCATTCTCTTGGTCAGGTTATCTATTTCTCTTTTTGAAACCGGAACCGGCGTGGTCCCTGCCCCTACAAAGCCGGTAACGTTTGGAGTATTTCTGACAATGTACCAAGAATCGTCAGTAACGATCATTTCAACTAAAATATAGCCGGGATAAATTTTCTCCTCAACAACCTTTCTCTTTCCGTTTTTTATTTTAATCTTTTTTTCCTTTGGAACAATGACGTTGAATATTTTGTCTTCTATGCCCAAGGACTCCGCTCTCTGGCGAAGCGCTTTGGCAACCGCATCTTCATATCCGGAATAGGTATGGATAACATACCAGTTTTTTTCCTGAGGTAATTTTTGTTTTGCCATAATTATCAACGAATAACGAATCAGTTACGAATTTGCGAATAAACGAATATTCAAAAAATTCGTAAATTCGTTTTTCGTAAAAAATTCGTTTTTCGTTGATTTAAAATATAAATGTATTTAAGAGCGTGGTGAATATAAAATCCAATCCGCCCAAATAAATAGCTATTACTAAGGAAACGGCAATTACAATCAAGGTTTGCTTTGTTGTTGCTTCTCTGGTCGGCCAATTGACTCTCTTTATTTCCCGCTGGGACTCTTTGAGAAAAGTAATAATTATTTTAGGAAACTCCGTAATTTTCATTTAGTAATGTTAGCAAAATTAATTTTAAATATCAAGGTTTTTAACCTTTTTTGCCCAGGCTTGGATGAATTTTTTTCTCGGCAAGACCTCATCTCCCATTAAAATATCAAACGTTCTGTCTGCCTCTTTTACATCTTCAATTTTAACCTGCAGCAAAATTCTATTTTCTGGACTCATTGTTGTTTCCCACAATTCCGAGGGGTTCATTTCGCCCAAACCCTTATATCTCTGAATAGAAGCTCCAAAAATTTTCTTTATTTCTGAATTTGGAGAATTCGGAAATAAAAACTTGTTTTTCAGCGATTTTAGAACCACCAACTTTTCATCTTCCGTATAGACGTACTTAATCTCTTTCCCCGACTGAATTTTATAAAGCGGCGGCTGGGCAATGTATAAATACCCTTTTTCAATTATGGGTTTAAAATAGCGGAAAAATAAGGTTAAAAGCAGAGTTCTGATGTGATTACCGTCGCTATCCGCGTCGGCCATTAAAATAATCCTGTGATATCTCAGTTTATCTAAATTAAAATCTTCCGCAATAGCCGTGCCCAAGGCAATAATCAATGATTTAATTTCTTTTGAAGCCAAAATTTTATCTAAACGAGCTCTTTCAATGTTCAAAATTTTACCCCGCAAAGGCAAAATTGCCTGAAAATGCCTATCTCTAGCCTGCCTCGAGCTTCCCCCGGCTGATTCGCCCTCAACTATGTATATTTCTGATTCTTCCGGTTTTCTTGAAGAGCAATCAGCCAATTTTCCGGGCAGAGCCAAACCATTTAAAATTCCCTTTCTCAAAACCGTCTCTTTGGCCGCTTTGGCCGCTTTCCTCGCCTTTTGGGATAAAACGCATTTTTCAATAATCGCCCGCGAGTCCTGAGGATTTCTTTCCAAAAAATCAGTCAAGGTCTCGGAAACAACCTGCTCCACTGCTGTCTTTGCTTCCGAATTTCCTAATTTTGCCTTTGTCTGGCCTTCAAATTGGGGCTCTCTGATTTTTATTGAAACAACAGCAGTTAAACCTTCCCTGATGTCTTCGCCGCTCAAATTTTCGTCGGCTGCCTTTAAAAATTCATTTTTCCTGGCATAGTCATTAAAGGTCTTGGTTAAAGCGGTTCTAAAGCCGGTTAAATGAGTTCCGCCATCCGACGTCCGAACATTGTTGACAAAACTTTCTTCATAACATTCATATTCATCGGTATATCTAAGAGCGATTTCAACAATTATAGCGCTCTTTTCTCCAGAACCATAAAATATATTTTGATGCCTCGGAATTATTCCCTGAGTCAGATACCTTACATATGACGGCAAGCCGCCTTCAAAGTAAAATGCGTAAAAAACGGCTGGTTTTTTTGTCTGGTCATTGAAGATGATTTTCAGCCCCTTTGTTAAATATGCCTGCTGCCTCAGATGGTTGATAATTTTTTTTAATTCAAATTTTATTTCTTTAAAAATTTCCGGGTCCGGCTCAAAAAGAACCGAGGTTCCGGATTGCTTGCATTTTCCGATTTTTTTAACCCCTGCCTTTGGCTTTCCCCTGACATACTCCTGAACGTATCTTATTCCATCTCGACAAACCTCTGCCCTCATATAAGTTGACAAGGCGCAAACCGCTGAAATCCCCACCCCGTGCAATCCGCCGGTAGAAACATAAACCTTTCCGCCAAATTTAGCCCCGGCATGCAAGGTGGTCATTACCGTTTCCAGAGCCGATTTTTTGGTCTTGGGATGAATGTCTACCGGAATCCCTCGGCCGTTGTCTTCAACCTGAATTCTATTTTCAGGCAAAATAATAACTTTAATTTCGGCGCAATAACCCATTATTGCTTCATCAATAGAATTGTGAGCAATAATCGGTGAGAATCCAGCTACAAAATTTTCTCCTCCCGGAACTGAAACATCATAAACATAGGGATAATTATAACTTATTTTTTTAATTTTCTTAACCCTAAGTATTCCTAAATCTGAATCAAAGAAATTAGAAAAAGCGGGGAAAATTTTTATTGCTTCTCTTTCTAACAAGGTTATTACCTTCTCCTTAGAGATGCCTCCTTTGAAATTAATGCAAAGAGGATAAACTTTTCTCCAGTCAAAATTAGAAATTACTTCATTGGAAGGATAGTAATTTATATATGAAGAATTGGTATTCCAATAGAAATCTATAACATACGAGAAATTTGAAGATTTAATTTCTCTTTTTGTTTCCTTACCTTTATAGTTTACAATGATAAACCTTTTTTCTTTTTCTCTTTTTTTTCTTTTTCCAAATGAATAGGTTTTGTTTAAAGAAGATAAAAGGTAAGAAATTTTGCTGGCAAGATTTTTACTTTTTGTAACTAAAACAAATTTTTTCCTCTCCGTAATAGAAGGGGTTGTGTTTTCAATCAAATGTAGCGTAAAAAAAGCGCTTGGATAACCATCGCCAGCTAAATACCCCATTAAATATCTTTCTCTTAATTTTTTACTTAAATTAAATATCAAATCTGGAACATTTTTATTAGCGCTATTCTCGCCCGTTTTTATAATTTCTTTAAAAATTAAAGCCAATAGAGATGAATTGAGCTCGATTACCTTTGCCGTCTCATGAGCATAACGAGGCTTTACCTTAATTCCAAAAGTTTTTTGAATTAGACAGCAAACATATTTCATTAATTCTTTTTCGGCAGCACCGAAAGAAAATAATATTCTCCTATAGTCCCTCTTAATTGTTCCTTCGGCGGCGAATAGCCCTAAAATTTCAATCAGGTTTTTATCTATTTTAAATCGGTAATCAATTTTCCAACTGTCATTTCTTCTATTCCCTATTTGGCAGTTTACACTTTTAATTTTTTCAAGATGAGCTGGAGATAGTCCTCTTATCAAATTAAATGGCAAATAATTGTATCCCAAATAATCCTGCCAAATACTTGCTCTATACCTTAATCTTCCATTCCGAGATTTATTTTTAATTGAAATTTTCTTTTTTATTTCTTCAGCTAAATTTTTATCTTCTCTGAAAAGTTGAGTTAAATTATAAAGGTTAATTTTTTTTGTTAAATCTTCGGGTAATTTTAAAAATTCATCAATCAAATCAATTTCTTTAGGACAATTCTCTGGTTCTGGCCAGTTTTTAGGAACCGCAATCGGCGTTCCAATTTTAATTTCTTTTCCTTCTATGGGTAAAATTTTCCCTTCTTTTAAAGTAAAAAGAGAATGATAGGGCGTAATTTCAATTTCTCTATTATTTTGAAGAGTAATCCGATAAATCTCGCTATTTACTTTATGTCGTATTAAAGAAAAAACGGGTTGAAAACTTAATTTAAGACTAAAAGGATTAAAAGAAATAGTTTCAATTTGAAATCCCTTTCTTAAAATTTCAATTGCTGCATTTTCCGATTTTTCTATAAATTGGGAGTTTTTTTCAAAACATTCATTGAGCAAATTCCCTATTTTTTCAATTTGAATTTTGCCCTCATTTCTTATAATAATTGGGGTGTCAAAAGTTAAAGAATTTGCCACGGTCTCAATCAAAAGATGGTGGAGCCCCTCGGGACCGGTTGAACCAATATACATTGCCGGTCTCTTTCTCACCGGCTCCAATCCCTCCAAAACATAAATATCTTTGGCCGTATAGTTTGATTCAATTTTTATTTTTTTGGATTTTGGCATATTTAATTATCTCCTGACTTCCCACTCCGGGTTCTCCTCCAATTCCTCAACTATTTTTTGCTGAATTTCAGCAATCTCTGCTGACGACAAAGTTCTATCTTCTGCCTGATAAATAATGTGAAAGGCAAGATTCTTTTTCCCTTCCGGCATTTCTTCTCCTTCATAAATATCAAAGAGGTCAGTATCTCTAATTAGTTTTCCTCCAACCGTCTCAATTTGATTCAAAACATCTTCAACCTTGACATTTCTCGGCACTAAAATGGCAATATCTCTGATTGCCGCCGGATAGGAAGAGATTGGCTGATATTCATGTTCCTCGGAAGCCAATTTCTGCAATTTTTCAAGAACAACGTCAAAAACAACCGCTTTCCCTTTTAGTTTTAAGTCCGAGATAATTTTCGGAGATACCTCGCCCAAAAATCCAATTTCCTCCTGTCCGATTTTAATTTCAGCGCGTTTTGAGGAATGCCAGATGGAAAGTTTTGACTCTTCGGGTGTCGGTTGGTAGTCATCATACCAGACATTTGAAATCCCCATTTTATTTAAAAGCAAATCAACTACTCCTTTTGCTTCATAAAAGGCATCGCCAGTAATCACTCCTGTCAGCATTTTTTTCTCAATTATTTTTAAATTTTGATTCGTCCCGACTTCGTCGAGGATGCTCGATGAAATCGGCATATTTTTGATTTTATTGAAGGTCTTTCCCAATTCAAAAATTTTAATTTCTTTAAAATAACTTTGATTTTTCTGAACATTTTTCAAAAGATTGGGAATTAAACTCGGCCT
>JAHIOY010000112.1 GCA_018894495.1 Patescibacteria group bacterium | reverse complement strand
AGTTTTGATGGTATACGAAATTACCAAAAAATTTCCAAGAGAAGAACTTTTTGGTCTAACTAATCAAATGCGACGTGCGGCAGTATCGATTACTTCTAAAGCTATTCTTAATTCTTGATTCTTAATTCGTAATTCTTAATCTATGTCTAAGCCAAAAACAATTTTAACAGTAGTTATCCTAATTTTGTTGGCGGGCAATGTTTTTTTGGGCGTTAAATATTTTTCCGTTGTCAAAGAACTTCGCCAAACCCGGATTGCTTTGGAAACTCAAAAAACCAACGAGAAAGTTTTGGAATTTACCAAACTTTTTATCGCGGAAGTCCTAAGGGCAGAAACAGAAGTTGATTTTGAAACACGGCTGAAACTTGAAAACGCGGTGAGAAATTTAGACGATGAGGAAATTTTGGCTCAGTGGCAGAAATTCACCGAAAGCAAAACTGAAGTTCAATCTCAAGAAGAAGTAAAAAA
This sequence comes from Patescibacteria group bacterium, assembly GCA_018894495.1. GTDB lineage: Bacteria > Patescibacteriota > Minisyncoccia > Minisyncoccales > JAHIOY01 > JAHIOY01. The sequence goes on along the minus strand of JAHIOY010000112.1, from coordinate 2,090 downwards.
TTTACTGGAGGTGTTGATAAATAAAATTAAATAAAATCGTATAAATTTTATCGCAGACCTTTGATGCCCACTTGATTTCTTTCCTGATGAACCCTTAGAACGAAGCAGGGCCATTTTAAAATATCGTCCCGCTAAAAGCGGGACGGTTTTTAAATTTCGGGGTGCTGAGAGTTGAACTCAGGTCACAGGACCCCCAGCCCTGCATAATAACCGTTATACTACACCCCGTTTTATTTTCTTTTGGCCAGGGTCTTGATGCATTTGGCGCAGGCCAAAATTCTTTTGCCGGCGAATTTTTTATATTTCTCTTGTTTTGTTTCAGCCGGAACAAAAACCCGTTGCAGATTTGGGTACTGCTTTCTTTTAATGGTCGGGTTATATCTTGTTGCTCTCAACCGCACCCTCCGCCAAACCAATTTTCCCTTTTTTCCGCAAATTAAACATTGTTTTGTCATACCCTTACGAATTTACGAATCACTTACGATTCTTTATTTCTGAATTTTTCAGAAATAAAAACTTGATATACGAATAACAATTCCGACCTTTTTAGTTTACCAGAACTATTTATTTTTTTCAAGTTTAGTATATACTCTACTTAATGCTGATTGAACTTCTATTTTCAAATCCGCTCATATATTTAATGGTAGCAATAGCCATTTTGCTTGGCTTTAGCATCCACGAATATTCTCACGCTCAGGCGGCTTATCTTTTGGGCGACCCGACTGCCAAATTACAGGGCCGTCTCACTATTAATCCTTTGGCTCATTTTGACCCCATTGGAACCTTACTCATTTTTATTATCGGATTTGGCTGGGGAAAGCCGGTCCCTTTTAATCCTTTTAATTTAAGAAATCAAAAATGGGGCCCGGCTTTAGTTGGCATGGCAGGGCCCTTATCTAATTTTTTTATGGCGTTATTTGTTGGTCTTTTGCTTAGATTTTTTCTTTTTGGCAACCCGGGTCTCGTTTTTTTCTTTAGCATTTTTGTCTGGCTGAACCTTATCTTGGGGACATTCAACTTACTGCCGATTCCTCCATTAGACGGCTCTCATATTTTTTTAGCTCTCTTGCCCCGTTCTTTGGAAGGGCTCAAAATATCTATTTTTCAGAGCAGTCCTTTTTTGATTTTTTTTGCCATTTTATTTATGTTTTATATTGGCTATCCTTTTATTACCAGCCCCCTTTTTGCCTTAATTACCGGAATGCCCCTGCCGTTCTGAAAAAAATTCGCCCATAGACATCTTCGCTGTTTTAGAGAACTTCTCGGGGTTGACATCATCTTTTGATATATTAAAATATAACTATGACAGCAGAAAAAATAGGGACAGGTCCAATTTTAAATAATTACGGAGGTGCATCGGGGGAAAATGGGGTCAACTCTATTTTCCAATTTTAGTTAACTTTTAATTTTTGTTCGTGATAAAATAAAATATTATGGTTAAAAAGAAAATCAATAAAAAACAATTATTTCCCTCAGAACGCCATTTCGGAGTTGTTTTAGAAAGTATTGATTCTAAGATTGATTTGCTGGTAGAGGGGCATCAGGGTTTAGATAAGAAGATTGAAGGATTCAGAAAGGAAGTTGGTGAAAGATTTGATGAGGTGGATTATAAATTTGAGATAGTTTTTGGCGAGTTGCGTTTAATCCGTAATGAGTTGAAGGAAAAAGTTGGCCGAGATGAGTTTGCTCTTTTGGAAAAACGGGTAATGGTTTTGGAAAAATCAAGAAAATAAACAATAACCAACACCCTTAGGTTGATTAGTTAAAAAAATCGGGAAGGCCCGCGCTCCGCAGATTTTGACTTTTAACTTTTCTTTGTGATAGAATAAATTACATGGCTACCATTACTATTCCAAAGGAAATCACTAAGGGCGAAGAATTGATAATTATTCCTCGCAGAGAATACGAGGAGTTTTTGCGTTATCGATTGGAAGAGAGGGAAGAATTAATATTGACCGCTTCTCAGAAAAGACGGTTACAACGAGCGAGAATAAATTTAGCTAAAGGGAAATATCTGACTATTTATGAACTTAAAAAGAAATTGGGAATTAAAAATTGACCCTGATATTTATAAAGATTTGTCAAAGTTT
>JAHIOY010000111.1 GCA_018894495.1 Patescibacteria group bacterium | reverse complement strand
TTTTAGAATTCTTGCGATTTCGGAAATAACCTTTTCTAGTTCGTCGTAAAATTCATTTTTCTCACAAGAGATTTTGCCGATACACTTTTCATCATCAGAATATTTGATATTGTCCGAATACGGGGAATCGATAAAAACAAAATCGACAGAATTATCTGCAAGTGGGATTTTGCGAGAATCATTTTTTATTATTTCTGGCCTGGTTTTGTTGAGATCATACCCAATAACTTTTCTTTTCAGCTCATTAGCGACATCAATTGTTGTACCGCTTCCGCACATAGGGTCAACGACTAGATCTTCCTCTTTCGTGTATCTTTGCAATAAATTCCAAATCACCAACGCAGGAGTAACACCACTGTATTTATTATTTCCATGAGGCTTATCGCCATAATTTTGCTTTGGAAAATCCCAAAGTGTTGTTGATTCAATTTGTAGATTCATTTTTTTACCTTAGCAATTTTTTGAGATCATCAATAAATTTATCAAACATTTTTACCTTTTTGCTTTCTTCAATATCAGTTTCGCTCAAAACATAGCTTCCATCGGTATCAACTTCAACAATTGCCCTACCTTTCTTGGCAGGCTTTTTAACTGTTAGCGTTCCGTCCTCGTCTGGCGTTACGAAATAAACTTTAATATGTTTTGTTGCCTCATCAGAAGCAAGTTTTATTTTCCAATAGCCAGTTTGAGCAATTCTCTCTCGTAAAGTAACTTTGCTTGATAAAACGGCAACAACCCTACTTGTTTTCGGATCATAAATAATCAAATCAACATCAGGTAAATGCGAACCAAATTCGCCATAATCCACGATCAAATTTCTTTTAACTAAGCTCAATTCTTTTGATAAGTTTGACCCGTTTGTTCTTTCAAGGCCATTCCCATTAACAACTTGTAACCCTAATGCTCTAACTTCATCAGTGATAATGTATTCAACCAGTTTTTCCAAATTTTTACCTTTGAAAGCACGCCAAGACTGCTCATGGTCATCGCCCATAAAATCCTTTTCGTGTTGTTCTTTCGCCTCTTTCAAAACATTTGAAATATGCCTATACGCCTGCAGGCCATATTTCTGCTTTTTTGTTTCGTAAATTTTAATCAAATCGTTTATTGTCATTTTTATTTCTCCATTATTAAAATATACTCTGTTGGATAAGCATAAATTTTGTTTTTATCAGTTATCCTCGCGAATTTACCCGTTTTTTCATCCCTAACCGATGGCAAATTTTTTGACGGTATTTCTCTTTTTATAATATCGGCGATTTTTAGTCCTAGATTTTGCAGTTGCTCGACAAAAACTTCTGCGTTAAGTATCTCAATGCCCTTTAAGCTCGTATTGCCGATAACAATGCAGGTTTTTCCGCCTTTCCTTAACATTCTTTTCATCTCGATAAAAACTTGATTCATTTCACTAAAGTATGTTGAAACTTCCTCGGCGGTTTTTTTATCTTTTTCTATCAATTCTTTCCTAATATTTTCTGCAATTGAGCTATTGAGCTCCAAATCTTTTTTACTGTGCGATGAGGTGCCGATAAAACGTTTTCGGAAATCACTCAAATCTTTGGTATATTCCAACCACAAAGCGGTAAGCTGATGTAAATCGGCGTATTCGTAAGAAGTAACGTAGGGCGGCGAAGTAACAATCAAACTAACGCTATTGTCTTTTACCGGGATTGTTCTTGCATCCGCGCAAACTACTTTACTCGACACTTTTAAATAACCTTTTTCAGATAGCAATTCAAATAATCTAGTATTACCTCGCAACATCATTTTTATTTGCTTCAAAAATGTTTTGACTGGTTCGGATGGTTCTTTCTCGAAATCTCTTGTTGGCTTATTACTTTTTTGCAACCAAATTGAACAATTTTTGAGAATGTTTGAAAACCCGCAAAAGAAAAAATCTCTACTGTCCCGGTCTTCGATTTCTGAAATCTCGGTAAAGATAAAAGCGAGTTTTCTTTTTTCTTCCGCCCTAAACCAATAATCGATTCGTTCATGTTCGGGGGCTTTTACTTTTGTATTTTCGTTATAAGTTCCCAGCCTCTTTTGAAGAGCTGTGAATTCTTTTTCTATTTTACAAGGACCGATAGGAGTAATTTTCGCCTTTGTAATTAAAACGGCAACGGGGTTAATATCAACAGCGATTGATGGCCGTCCCATAACTTTTGATTCAACAAGTGTTGTTCCGCAACCGCCAAACGGATCAACCACCAAATCGCCCTCTCGTGTATATTTTTCCGCTAAGCGAGAAACTATTTGAGGAATAAACTTTGCGGGATAGCGATGATAGCCGTGCGTAATATATGCTGTGTCTTTCCTCGTTTTTTCGGAAAAAGACCACGAGTGATCAATCTTAGTTTTTGCGAGTAATGTTGTTATTTGTCTCTGCGAATAATCTTGATTATCAAATCCATTTTTTATGCACTCGAGTCTACTCATTTTGTTTCCCCCTTTTCTCTTTTTACTTCACAATTCAGTTTTTCTTCTATCATAATAGACGCGAAAACTGACAAAATCTAACGCAAATTTTTTACACCAAGGCCCGCTCTCTGTAATTCAATACACTTGCCAGGGTAAGTGGGTTGGGATCCTTAATATCTACCGAGCTCCAGGCGTCCATCATATAACGTTCAATGTAAACATAAGGTAAAAATCCGTAACCCTTCTGCCCCCATTTATCAGACCAGGAGTTCTTAAATTTAACAATCTCCTTTTTATCATCGTAACCTACCGGGCAAATCGCGTGGCCGCCAAGGGTAGTTTCATTCTTCTTAGGCATCGGCACAATACCTGTTTTAGTTTTCATCATCCCTTCGAAAACTTTAATACCAATAACGCAGGGCCCCTTAGCGGCAAGACTCAAACGCAGCTCATTAAGGTTAAGTATGCGAGCGTAAGTCATAATACAGAATTTTTTGGCGTTAGAAATGGCGCCTTCCTGGGCTTTGGTCTTTTGATGGGGTAAATATGGC
>JAHIOY010000110.1 GCA_018894495.1 Patescibacteria group bacterium | reverse complement strand
TAATTTTGAACTTTGCATTTCAAGTTTCTCGAAAACTTTCGTTTTCGAGACAATGAACTTTAAACTTATGAAGTTTGGACATTGGGATTTGATTAGAAATTAGAGCAATTAGGTCAATTAGGTTAATTCTATTCTTATTATGGCAATAACTTTTCAAGAAAAAGAACGGAAACAAAAGTACTGGATTTTTGTCTTTATAATAATAATTTTTGCTGTTTTTTTTGTCTTTCGTTCCGGCATTTTTCAGAAAAAAATATTTCCTCCTCTAACGACCTATAATCCGCCTAAAATAGAAATAAATTTTGAGGTCTTAAAAAATCCTTTTCTCAAAGAATTGCTGCCTTATGAAGAAATTAAACCCTTCCAAGAAAAAGTCGGCAGAGAAAACCCATTCCTACCCTACTAATACCACTACGAAATTACGAATCAGTACGAATATACGAATTTACCAAAAGTAGTATTAGTATATTCGTAAAAATTAGTAAATTCGTAGTAAATTATGACCTTAATTCAGCAATTAGTTAAAAAAGGAATATTAGAAAAAGCGAAGGCCGCCTCTTTAGATTACGAAATTAAAAATTCTGGCAGAAAAGAAGAAGAGGTTATTTTGGAAAGAAAGATTGTTTCTGAAGAACTTCTTTTTGGTTTAAAAAGCGAAAGTCAAAATGTCCCTTTTAAAAGAATTTACATAGAGGAAGTTCCTTTAAAAACATTGGAATTAATTCCCGAGGACTCAGCCAGATTTTACAATATGATACCGATTGGGCTGAAGGATAATAATTTAGAAATCGGCATGGTTTATCCCGAGGATTTAAAAGCCCAGGAAGCGATTAAATTTTTAGCCAGGCAGGGAAAATTTGACTACAAGGTTTTTTTGATTACCTTAAGCGACTTTAGAGAACTTTTTAAAAAATACCGAACCCTGAGAAGGGAAGTAGGCAGGGCGCTTGAGGAGTTGGAGACAGAAATGAAAACAGAAAAAATAGAGAGAAGACCTTTTGGAGTTAAAGAGATGGAAAGATTGGTTGAAGATGCGCCGATTTCAAAAGTGGTTGGGGTAATCTTGAGGCATGCCGTTGATGGAGGCGCCTCTGACATTCACATTGAACCAACCAGGGACCGACTAAGAATTAGGTTCCGGGTCCTCGGAGTCCTACATTCTTCCCTGCTCCTGCCTTTAAAAGTTCACCCGGCAGTAATAGCCAGGATTAAAATCCTTACCAATCTAAAGCTTGATGAAAACAGAATTCCTCAAGATGGCAGATTTTCCGCTAAGATTGACGAAAAAGACATTGATTTTCGCGTTTCAACCTTTCCTACCACTCTCGGAGAAAAAGCGGCAATAAGGGTCCTAGATCCAACTACCGGATTAAAATCGTTTGAGGAGCTGGGATTAAATAAGAGGAATCTTGAAGTAATAAAAAAGGCAATAAAAAAACCTTACGGAATGATTTTATCTACCGGCCCAACCGGTTGCGGAAAAACCACTACCTTATACGCTATTCTAAAAATTTTGAATCGCGAAGAGGTAAACGTTATGACCTTAGAAGACCCGGTAGAATATTACATTGAAGGAGTTAATCAATCCGAAGTTAAACCGGAAATTGGCTATGATTTTGCCAGAGGTCTTCGCCACCTGCTCAGGCAGGACCCCAATATAATTATGGTCGGGGAAATCAGAGACAATGAAACGGCTGTCTTAGCCATTCATGCCGCTTTGACCGGTCATTTAGTTCTATCAACGATACATACAAACAACGCCACGGGAGTAATTCCGCGACTCATTGATTTAGGGATAAAGCCATATTTAATATCTCCGGTTCTCTCGGTGGTTATTGCCCAAAGATTGGTAAGAACTTTATGCCAATATTGTAGAACTAAAATAAAGCCCCAAAAAGAAGTTGAGGATATGATTTTAAAGGAAGTCGCCAATTTTCCAGAGTTTTTAAAAACAAGTTTACAAAATCCAGGAGGATTTCATAGAAAGGAAATTAAAATTCCAAAGCCGCTTTATATCTATCAGGCCGTGGGCTGTAAAAAATGCAACGAAGAAGGTTATTCCGGTAGAAGCGGTGTTTTTGAGGTTTTGACAATGACCGACGAATTGGCTGAAATAATTTTGAAAGAGCCATCCGAGTCAAAGATTAATGAAGAGGCAAAAAGGCAAGGCATGCTTACAATGAAACAAGACGGAATTTTAAAGGTCTTAGACGGGGTTGCTACCATTGAAGACGTCCTGGGGGCGGCTGAAGAGAAGTAAAACCACTACGAATTTACGAATTTCTACGAATATACGAATACGATAAAAATAATTATTCGTATATTCGTACTGATTAGTAAATTCGTAGATTCGTAAATCAGTTTTGGTTTATTAGTATATTCGTAAAAATTCGTAAATTAGTAGTAGCTATGGACGATTATCAAGAGCAACTTAAAGAATTATTGGAGACAACCGTGCGGGAGCAGGCCTCGGACTTGCATATCTCAACCGGTCATCCGCCGGTCTTGCGAATACAGGGACGACTGGTTCCTTTGTTTAAGAGAAGAAAACTTGGAGCTCAAGATACAGAGGGCTTGGTTTTTGCTTTATTGAGCGAAGAACAGCGCTTGAGATTTTTAAAAGAAAAAGAGATTGATCTTTCATACAGTTTTGAAGGCGGAGTTCGGTTCAGAGTAAATGTTTTTTTTCAAAGGGGGGTAATAAACGCCGCCCTGCGGCTGATTCCGGTTCAAATTAAAACATTAGATGAGCTTAATTTTCCTCCCTCCCTGCATCAATTCACCAGAGCAAATCAGGGATTTATTTTAGTTACCGGCCCCTCTGGTCACGGAAAGTCAACTACCTTAGCCGCTCTCATTGACGAGCTCAATCATACTCGGGCCGAGCATATTATTACCATTGAGGACCCCATTGAATATATCTTTAAAGACGATAAGTCGGTTATTGTGCAAAGAGAAGTTTATCAGGATACTTTGAGTTTTGCCACGGCCTTAAGGTCAACCTTTCGTCAGGACCCAAATGTCATTATGGTTGGAGAGATGAGGGACTTAGAGACAATTAGTATTGCCATTACCGCGGCTGAAACCGGCCACTTGGTTTTTGCCACCTTACACACCAATTCTGCTTCTCAAACCGTGCATCGAATAGTTGACTCCTTTGCCCCGGCCCAGCAAGACCAAATCAGAGCCCAATTATCGGGTTCTCTTTTGGGCGTTATTTCTCAGCGATTGATACCTCGGCTTAAAGGGGGTCTGGTGCCGGCTTGTGAAATTATGTTCAATACCCCGGCCGTAGCCAACTTAATCAGAGAAAATAAAGTTCATGAAATACCTTTGGTGATTGAAACCTCAGCCGAGTTTGGGATGATTTCTCTAAACAGGTCTTTGACTGATTTAATTAAAAAGAGAGAGATATCCTTAGAGAATGCCTTTAATTATTCCCTAAATCCAGCCGAACTAAAAACCTTAACCAGGTAATATGAAATTTAATTATCAAGCCAGGACAAAAGAAGGTGAATTGCAAACGGGCACAGTTGAAGCCCCATCAAAAGAGGCAGCTTTATCATTGCTTCATAAATACGACCTCTACGCTACTTTATTAACCGAGACCGCTTCTCCTTTTTACGCTAAAAAAATAAAAATTTTGGAGATGGTAACCCAAAAGGATTTGGTTTTATTTTCTCGTCAGCTGTCAAT
>JAHIOY010000109.1 GCA_018894495.1 Patescibacteria group bacterium | reverse complement strand
ATGAAAATTTAAAATATCAATTCGTCGCTCTTTTCCCTAAAATAATTAAACCGCCAATAGTCCCTGTTTCATTTTCAGAAACAAAGGACATAAAAAAATTTGCTTCTGTTGAGGAATTTAAAACATATTTAGAAGAGGCAAAACTTGAAGCCGAAATTTTTAGTGGAGGCGCTTTTTCAAGAGAAGGAATAATGCCTACTCCTCTTTCTCCCTTAGCACAAGAAGGAATGGGAGGAGGCGGAGGCGAGCCGGAAAGGGTTTCCGAGACCACGGTTCAGGTTCCCGGGGTTGACGAGCCGGATATTGTCAAAACCGATGGAAAAGAAATTTATTTTTCGCCCAGCCAATCTTTTAGAATTTGGGATGGGCGAATGAGAATTTTATCAGAAGAAAAAATACAGGAAGCTATCGTACGGAAAGTTGAGACAAAAATAATCAAAGCATTTCCGCTTGCGGATTTGGCAATTGATTCTGAAATTAAGGGAAAAAGCGGCGACCTGCTTTTATCTCAAAATATATTGGTTGTTTTTTCCGCCGCAACAAATGAAATTTATGGTTACGATGTTTCTGAGCCCAAGTCGCCAACTGAGAAATGGAAAATAAAATTAGACACCAATTCTGGTCTTGTCGGCGCCCGGCTCTATAAAAATAAAATTTATTTAGTTGCCAAGAATACAATTAATGAAATAAAGCCCTGCCCAATAAAACCCTTAATAGTAGGCGAGACCCCCTTAATTATAGATTGCAAAGAAATCTATCATCCCGTCCTTCCAATTCCGGTTGATGTTACTTTTACCGCAATGGTTTTGGACCCCGTTTCCGGCAAAATCGCAAAAAACACTTCTTTTGTCGGTTCTTCCGGCCAGTCCTTGGTTTATATGTCTGAAAAGTCAATCTATATTACTTATAATTATTCTGAAAGCATTATCAAATTTTACGCTAATTTTTTCAGCCAGAAAGCTAAGGATTTAGTGCCTTCTTCATTGATTGAAAAACTAAAAAAATTAGATGGCTATGATATAAGCCAGCAATCTAAACTCTTGGAATTTCAATTTCTTTGGGACAGATATTTAAACTCTTTAACTTCTGACGAACGGTTAAAAATGGAAAATGAATTTAATAATCGCCTGGCAGATTATTATAAAGTGTCTAAACGGGATTTAGAAAAAACCGGGCTCGTGAAAATAAAGTTAGATGAACTTGAGATTTCAGCCGCGGGTAATGTTCCGGGTTACCCCTTAAATCAATTCGCTCTGGATGAATATAACGACGAGCTTCGGATTGCCGTTACTGTCGGCGAGCGATTTGGCTGGGGATTTGGAATGGGCAGGGGAGAGAGCTCTAACGATGTCTATGTTTTGGATAATAACTTAAAAATTCTTGGTCAAGTTTTAGACCTCGGTTTAACCGAAAAAATTTATTCAGTCAGGTTTATTGAAGATAAAGGATATGTCGTGACTTTCCGCCAAACAGATCCTTTCTACATCCTTGACTTATCTAATCCTAAAAATCCAATAATGGCAGGAGAGTTAAAAATCCCAGGGTTCTCTTCTTATCTTCACCCGTTGGACCAGACGCATATTTTGGGCATTGGCATGGAGGGTTCGCAAGTAAAGATTTCTTTATTTGATGTTTCAAATAAAAATAATCCGATAGAACTTGATAAATACATTCTGGATGAATATTGGTCAGAGGTGGCGAATAATTATCACGCGTTTTTGCTGGACGAAAAACATAAGATTTTCTTTTTGCCGGGAAGCAAGGGCGGATATGTGTTTTCGTATTTTTCAAGACCGGAATGTCCTGCATCACAAAAGTGTCTATCATCAGCAGAATACAGATTAAATCTTAAAAAAGCCATAAGTCAAAATTCTGTCAAGCGCGCAATCTATATCAATGACTATCTCTATATCATCGGCGAAGATAAGATTACCGTTCTCAACGAAATTAACTGGGAGAAAGTCAAAGAATTGGAACTTTCAACACCCGTAGAGTAAAATATATTGATTTACGAAATCAATAGAAAAACTATGGTAGAAAAAACTTTAGAAAATAAAAAAATTGCGATGGTTATTGCTTTTCGGGATTTTAGGGATGCGGAATACTTTACGCCAAAGAAAATTTTGGAAGAAGCCGGAGCTGAAATCAAAACCGCCTCAAATAAAATGGGTTTGGCAATCGGAACCGAGGGCGGAGACGCGCGAATTGATTTTTTAATTAAGGATTTGTCGGTTGCTGAATTTGATGCCATCGTTTTTGCGGGGGGCTCTGGCTGTTTAGGCGCGTTAGATAACGAGGATTCCTACCGGGTGGCAAAGGAAGCCGTTTCCCAAAATAAGGTCTTGGCCGCGATTTGCATTTCATCGGTTATTTTAGCAAAAGCCGGCGTTTTGAAAGGGAAAAGGGCAACCGTTTGGAGTTCGGAGGCGGATAAACAACCAATAAAAATTTTAATTGAAAATGAAGCAATCTACATTCCACGTCCGGTAATTACCGACGGCAAAATCGTTACTGCCGAGGGTCCGGCCGTTGCCGAAGAATTTGGAGAAAAAATCATTGAGGTCT
>JAHIOY010000108.1 GCA_018894495.1 Patescibacteria group bacterium | reverse complement strand
TTAACCAAAAAGAGGGACCCTTAAAAATATATCTTTCTCCTAATCCAGCCGCCTTTGAATTCTCAATGGAGGAGGTGTCCCACCCAAAGATTCTGCTGATTTCAAAACTAATTGAAGGTGAATATCCGAACTACCAAGAAATAATTCCCCAAAAGACCAAGACCCAAATAATATTAAAAAGGCAAGAGTTTATTGACCAAATTAAGCTGGCATCGCTTTTTAGTAAGAAAACGAACGAAATTAAACTAAAAGTTGATGTGAAGAGCCAAAAAATTGAAATCCTTAGCCAAAACCCGGAGGCAGGCGAATATAGAGCGAGTTTATTTGGGGAAATAAAAGGCGAGCCGCTTGATATATCTTTTAACCATAGGTTTCTCCTTGATGGCTTGTTAAGTATAAGAAGCCCGGAGGTTATTTTGGGGCTTAACAGTGAAGAAGGGGCGGCCGTTTTAAAACCCAACAGCGATGAAAGTTATATTTATATTATTATGCCCATAAAGAGCAGTTAGGGCTCTTTTATTATTGGCAGGACCTCATCTATAAATTTTCGCCAAATTTGACCGGCCGAATAAACCCCTGGTTTTTTTGTTTTAGGCGGAGAGTTATCATTATTCCCGGCCCAGACCCCGACAACAATTGAAGGGGTATAGCCAACCGTCCAAGCGTCTTTATAATCCTGGGTTGTCCCTGTCTTTACCGCCACCTGGTAATTGTCAAAATAGAGAGGCGACCGCTGGCCGAATACTGGAGCCCTGGCTTCATTATCAGAAAGAACACTACCAATGAGACGGGCAATTTCTTTGTCTAAGACCCTTTGGGGAACTTTTTCATTTTCTTCAATAATGTTTCCCTCGGGGTCAATAATTTTTAAAATAAAGACCGGCCGACTCCTTAATCCTTCGGTGGCAAAAACGCCGTAAGCCGAGATGAGCTCTAATAAATTCACTTCACCTCCTCCTAGAACCAAAGGCAGTCCATAAAAAGAAGGGGGTTTAGTTAAGGTGGTGATGCCGAAGTCCTGGGCAGTCTTAATACTATCTTCTATTCCGGCAAGGTTGGCTAAGACCTTTACCGAAGGGACATTCAAGGATTGAGCCAAGGCCTGTCTTAGGGTTACCGGGCCCCGGAAAAGTCCATCATAATTTTGAGGAACATAAGGATGAGACGGGCTGCCAAAATTTGTCTCTTCATCAACCACGACAGTTTTATCGCTGTAACCCTTTTTAAAAGCAGTAGCATAGACAAAGGGTTTGAAGGCAGAACCCGGTTGTCTTTTGCCTAAGGTAGCAATGTCAAATTTTGGTTCAAAAAGGCAATTTTTTTGCGACTGGCATCCTTTTGGTTCGGAACTGGTGGCGTACCAATCAGCCGAGCCAACCAAAGACAAAACCTCTCCGGTTTTAGGCGAAATAGCGGCTAGAGCCGCGTTATAAACGCCGTATTTTCTATTATTAGCCGCTCCCCCTTTTATCGTCTCCTCGGCTAATTCTTGCAAATCCCAATCCAAAGTCGTATAAACCTTAAACCCTTTTCTTTTTAGCTCCTCTTCTCCATATCTTTCAATCAAATAATTTCTGACATAAAGAGTAAAATGAGGGGCTTTAATTGGTTGAGAAACTTTCACAAAGGTTATTTCTTCTTTTTTGGCATTTTCCGCCTCTTCGGGACCAATAAATCCTTCACTGACCATGCGAGCCAAAACATAATTTTTTCTTCCCAAAAGTTCCGGAAAATTATTTTCAGCCGAATAATAACTCGGCGCTTTGATAAAGGCAGCCAGGGTTGCTGCCTGGGCTAAAGAAATCTCTACGACTGATTTTTGAAAATAGGCATAAGAAGCCGCCTCTACTCCATAGGCATTACGACCAAAGGGAATTTGGTTTAAATACCACTCTAAAATTTGGTCTTTTGAATAACGTCTTTCTAATTCTAAGGTTAAAATTACTTCCCTCAGTTTCCTTTCAGCTGTTTTTTGTAAGTTTAAAAAACTTGACCGAATCAGTTGTTGAGGAATTGTTGAGCCGCCATAAGCAAATTTCTTAATCTCCAAATTAGTCAAAACTGCTCTGACTATTCCTTTTAAATCAACCCCAAAATGGCGATAAAAATTAGCATCCTCAGTGGCAATAATCGCTTTTTTTAAATGGTCAGGAATTTTTTCTAAAGATACCCAGGTTCTTTTTTCTTCACCATAAATTTCGTATAAAAGGACATTTCCCGTTCGGTCAAAAATCTTTGTTGATTGAGCTAGTTCCTTTTCAACAAATTTTTCCGGTCTCGGCAGGTCTTTGGCATAGTAAAGAAATAAAAATAAAAAACCAAAAATAAAAAATAAAAAACCAAAAATAAAAAATTTTAAAATAAAAAAAATCCCCCTCTTTTTTTTATTTTTTTGATATGCCCCATTAGAAATCTTTGTAAATGGAAATTTAATTATATAACAAAGTATCCTCCATATTTGCTGTGGTAGATTTCTAACGGAGTAAATCTTGCGATTATGTTTTCTTTTTGCCATAATAACAAATCTATATTATAATAAAAATTGATGAAAATAAACACCGCTCCTAAAAAAATCGAAGAAGTTTTAAGCCGGGGGGTAGAAAATATTTACCCCAGCCGTCAGGCGTTAGAGAATGTCTTGCTTTCTGGGGAAAAACTCAGAATCTATAGTGGCATTGACCCAACGGGCAAACTTCATCTCGGTCATCTGGTTGTCTTGAGGAAATTACGTCAGTTTCAGGATTTGGGGCACGAAATCATTATTTTAATAGGTGATTTTACCGCCGCCATTGGCGACCCAACGGGTAAAAGCGCGGCAAGAAAACCGTTAAGCGCTGAGCAGGTTTCAAAAAACGCCAAAAATTATAAAAAACAAATTGGTAGAATTTTAAACCTCACAAAATCAAATGTCAGGTTTTTACGTAATGAAGAGTGGACCAACAAACTAAAGCCCAAAGATATGCTTGATTTAGCCTCTCATTTTACTGTTGCCCGCCTACTGGAAAGGGATATGTTCCAAGTACGAATAAAAAAGGGACAGGATATCCTTGTCCACGAGTTTTTATACCCTATATTTCAGGCCTACGACAGTTTAACAATGGATGTTGACATGGAAGTGGGAGGAAACGACCAGACCTTTAATATGCTGGCTGGCAGGAGATTGATGAAAAAATTAAAAAACAAGGAAAAGTTTGTTTTGACCACCAGATTATTGGTTGATGCCGAAGGAAAAAAAATGGGAAAGACCGAAGGGAATATGATAAATTTAGATGAAAAGCCCAAAGAAATGTATGGAAAAATAATGAATTGGCCGGATTCTTTACTGAACGTCGGCCTTGAGCTTTGCACGGCCGTTTCTTTAAAAGAAATAAAGGAAATTTCAGAACAGATAAAACAAGGCGGAATTAATCCAAAGGAAGTTAAGGCCCGATTGGCCAGAGAAATTGTTCGGCTTTATCATGGAGAAAAAAAAGCCGAGGAAGCCGAAAAAGAATTTACAAGGGTTTTTAAAGAAAAAAAACTGCCGTCAAAAATTCCGGAAATAAAAATAAAAGAAAATAGTTTAAATATTCTTGAATTATTGGTTAAAACGAAAATGGCTTCTTCGAAATCCGAGGCAAAGAGATTGATTTTACAAAAAGGAGTAAAAATTAACCGGGTCTTAAAAGAAAATTGGCAAGAAATTATTGAAATAAATTTACAAAAACCAAAAGGTTTTTGTAGAATAAATTTACAAAATCCTTCGGGATTTTGTAGAATAAAAACAGGAATATTAATTCAGGTCGGCAAGAGAAGATTTGTTAAAGCGATATAAAATCCCCCCTCAATAGTGGAGGGGGGATAAATTTTACTCTTCTGGCTCTTCCTCCTCTTTTTCCTTCTCGTCATCATCGTCGTCTCCTCCCTGATTAAGGGTTAATATTAAACCCTTGTCTTTTAA
This sequence comes from Patescibacteria group bacterium, assembly GCA_018894495.1. GTDB lineage: Bacteria > Patescibacteriota > Minisyncoccia > Minisyncoccales > JAHIOY01 > JAHIOY01. The sequence continues at coordinate 5,677 of JAHIOY010000108.1, read as the reverse complement.
GTCCATGTTTAAAATTAAAAAATTTTAGTTATTCCTCGACCTTTTGCCCCGCCCTCTATGCCCATCACTAATACTATCAAGCTAAAAATATTCAGAGAAACAAATTTGGATTAAATAAGGTTAGTCACGGGCTTAGAGGGCGGGACTATTGGTCATTATAAATTTTCAAAAAAGCATGTCAAGCCCCTTAAAAACCTAAGTTTTCCACAGGACAATTACCCTTTTAAATACTCTTTTCCAGATTGGAGCTCAAATTCTTTAATGTCCCAATTTAAACGATATATATCCCATTTTTTATTTAGCCGCCGAATCCAAATTTCATAAAAAGTGCTTTTACCTAATATAAATACCGTTTTATTTTTTATTATTTTTCTCCTTTCTTCCTTAGGCACAATGCTTTTTAGGGGAAAAGAAGAACGTGAAGCTTTAACTTGTATATATCTCGCTTCTATAATTTTTCTAGTTGAAGTATCGCCTTTAAGAGCAAAAAGGTCAAACATACCCATGGACCTGGGAGAACGAAAAATAATTTGGAACCCCATTTTTTTTAGTATAAACATTGCCTTATATTCAAAAGACCTTCCTTTTATATAAAGATGATTAGTTTTCCTTATTTTTCTAGGCATAAATTTGAGTAAATTTCTTGGACGCTGTCTGCTTTATCAAGGACTTCAAAAAGCTTCTGTGATGAATCTTTTTCTTTTTTCCCGAGCTCAACCATTTCCTTTGCCACCCAGTCCAAGGAAACCGAGTCCAGCTTAATTCCTTTTTCTTCCAGATTTTTTTTAACCCAACCCAAGTCCTCGGGCTTTGTATAAACCTCTAAAATATCATTGTGCCAATAAACATCTTCAGCTCCTGCTTCAATTGCTGCCAATTCTAAATTTTCTTTATTCGTATATTCGTACTGATTCGTAATTCGTAGGGTTATGCATCCCTTTCTTCCAAACATCCATTTTACCGCTCCCTCGCCAACTAACTTGCCGCCATTTTGGTTTAAAATTTGTTTTATTTCACTGAGGGCCCGCTTCTTATTGTCAGTAATTCCCTCTATAATAATGGCAATTCCTCCTGGTCCATAGGCCTCAAATAAAACTTCTTCTAATTTTTCTCCGGCAATCTCACCGGTACCGCGCTTTATCGCTCTCTCAATGTTTTCAGTTGGCATCCGAAGGTCGCGGGCATTTTCAATGGCTATTCTTAATTTAGAATTAAATTCCGGATCCCCGCCTTCCTTAGCCGCCACCGTGATTTCTTTAGACATCTTGGAAAACGCCTGGCTTCTTTTTGAGTCAGTTATTGCCTTCTGACCCTTGATTGACTTAAAATGCGAATGCCCGCTCATAATGTCTCAATTTTATTACAATTTTTCCCCTAAATCAACCCCCTTTATTTTCCTTTTAAGGATTAAAATTATTACTCCCGAGAAAATGGCGAGACCCAGAACGACCAAAAACGTGAATAAAGGTTTAGGAATTTGTTTTTCTTGAATTTGACGAAAAGACTCGCTCACTGCTGCCAGCTCTTTTTGCGGTTTTTCTTTGTTTTTCTTTTCGTCTTTGATTTTTGCGGATGGAGCAGGAATAATATTCGCCGAGCCGGGCGTTAGGGTGCTGCTCCAAACCCAGCCGCCTTCTGTCCTGTTATAGGATTGACCCCGAGGAGCTTTTTGATAGTTTACATTATCTAATATATTCCCATTTGGCTGGCTCAGCGATAATCCGTCTTCGTCATTATTTAAAGTGATTTTTGTTTCTGGTCGGGAAAGGAGTAAAAATCCTTTTGGAGGAATTTTTGTTTCCTTTGGAAAAGTATAAGTTGTCGTTTTACCAACGGTATCAGCCATTTGCCAACCGGAAAGAGCAACTTCAAAATTATTTTCATTAAAAATTTCAATCCACTCATCGGTTTCATCGGCGCCCAAAGGAGAAGGTAAGAGCTCATTAATTATAATGCCAGTTGGATAAATAGTTTTTAATTCCTCGATTTTTAGTTTAGGTGAAGGAGAGGATAAAAGAGGTGGGAGGGAGGTTGGAGTAGTAGCGGCTGGTGGCGTAAGAGTTGGGGTTGGTGATGTCTGGGGTTGAGGAGAAGGAAAGGCTTTTGCCGAGGAACTATTTTCTGCCTTTGCCGTTCCCCCGGGATTTTGGCTCGTTTGCCAGTTTTCGGGGTCAGACCCTAGTCTGACCCCATCTTTTCTTTCCATTGTTTGCTTGGGTGTTTGATTTAAACCAGCTGGCCATTCTTTACTTTCAGGTTCTGGCGTTTGGTCAATAATATTGTTTACATTGTCTTTCAAAATCAATCTTCCGTTTTCTTTGTAATCATTACTTAAAGATAATGTCCAAGTTATAAGGTCGCAATCTTTTCTCTCTTTTTTACAAATTAAAAAGAAACTTTTAGGGAGAATCTTTCCAGTAGAAATTTCTAAGGCATTATTCTTTGTCCCGGCATTTTCAATTTTCCAGCCAGAAATATCCATACTTTCTTCGCTATTATTGTACAATTCAATCCATTCGTAATACCAACCTTCCTTTGTTCCCATCCAGGCAAGTTCGTTAACTACAATATCAAGGGGATTAGACGCTTTGACGGAAAGAGGGACAAAAAGGAGCAGGAAGAAAAAGCCCTTGACAAGATTTCCATAATTGAGCATAATATAATTGACCTCAGACCGGGGGCGCGGGACTTATCTCAGACAAAAGGACGGTTTGGCGAGAGCGAGATTGTTCCTCGGATAGACCCTAAACTTTGTTCCTACAACCAAGTTGCCCCCGGTTTGAGGTTATGTAAATTAAAATTACTAATTGCTTTGCAATTAGTAGATTCGTCTTATTCTCCCGCCACCCTTTCTATCTCCTCTAAGGTGGTCATTCCTTGCAAGACCTTGAGTAAACCGTCCTGCTTCATTGGCAGCATTCCTTTTTTGATGGCCTTTTCTTTCAGAGCCGAAATTGAGGGCGCGTCTAAAATAAAATTCTCCATTTCATCATCAACCAAAAGCGCCTCATAAATTCCGGTTCTGCCTCGATAACCGGTAAAATTGCAATCCCTGCAGCCAACGGCCTTGGGAATTTTTAAACCCTGGTCTAATGACGAAATATAAATTTCCGGGGGAATATCCTTGAGGTCTTTTTTTAATTGAGCCAGAATTTTTGGTTCCGGGCTTGCGACTTTAAAACAGGATTTACAAACCTTTCTGACCAATCTTTGAGCAATAATCATATTTATGGCCGGGGCGATATTGATTGGTTTTTCTCCCAAAGATTGCAATCTGGCTATGGTGCCGGCCGCGTCATTGGTGTGCAGGGTTGAAAGAACCAGGTGGCCGGTTAAAGCCGCTTGGAGGGCTATTGAGGCGGTTTCTAAGTCCCTCACTTCTCCAACCAGAATAACGTCCGGGTCCTGCCTGACAATCGCTCTTAAGCCATTGGCGAAATCATAACCCTTGCTCGGATTTACCTGGGTTTGGGATATGCTGGCTAAATGATATTCAATTGGGTCTTCAATAGTTATTATCTTGACTTCCGGATTTTGGATTTCCTTTAAAAAACCGTAAAGGGTAGTGGTCTTGCCTGAACCGGTGGGCCCGGTGACAATAATCATTCCATTTGGTTTTTTAATTTCTTTTTTAAAAACCTCAAGCAGGTCTGGACGGAAGCCCAGCTCGGCTATACTAATCAAACTTTTTGGGTTTAGTATTCTAAGGACAATTGATTCGCCGAATTCAGTCGGCAAAGTAGAAACCCTGACTTCAATCGGCGCTCCCCTTTTTGAATCAGCCCTTCCCAGAGTAATCGTGAAACGACCATCCTGGGGCCGGTCGTCAATATTCAATTTAATTCCCGAAAGAAGCTTAAGGCGGGAAATGGCGTTTTCATATATTTTTTTTTCAAAAGAAACGATATCCTGCAAAATGCCATCTAATCGCAGGCGAATTTTGACATCTTCTTCCCTCGGTTCAATATGAATATCAGAGCCGTCTAAGTTTATCGCTCCGCCCAAAATAATATCTAAAAGTTCGCTTGTGCTCTTTTCTAAATTCTTTTCAATTTCCTCCTTAAAGACTGGAACGTTTTTTATCCTTTGTGTTATACTAAGAGAGGAGGCAGAAATATTTATTTCTCCAACAATTTTTTCCGTCATGATTATTTTAACCTATCTCACTTTTCCTAAAAAGTCAACCGAATATTTAACCGACAATCCATCTCAAACAAAAAAACTGGGAGAGCGGCTGGCAAAGAAAATTTTAATGGCGTATCCCAAAAAAACAGCCAAAGTTTTTGGACTGGAAGGAAATTTGGGCAGCGGTAAAACCACTTTTTTACAGGGATTTGCCAAAGGTCTGGGAATAAAACAAAAAATTTTAAGCCCAACTTTTATTATTATGAGAAAATTCGAAATTCGAAATCCGAAATCCGAAACAAATTCCAAATTCCAATTTCCAAAATTCCAAACTTTTTACCACATTGATTGCTATAGAATTGAACAACTAAAAGAAGTTTTGGACTTGGGATTTAGAGAGATTGTTAAAAATCCTCAAAACATCGTCGCAATAGAGTGGGCAGACCGAATTCGCAAAATATTGCCTAAAACCACTTTAATGCTGAAATTTAAATTTTTAGATAAGAATAAAAGGTTAATATCCTTTTAATACCCTCTCCTTGACAACCCCTTTTGGATAGAGGAAAATAGGAAATGGAATTAAAAATTATGCTCTTAATTCGAAAGAGGGAACAGGAATTGCTTTTGAAGGAACGGAAATTGTAGTTGAAAATTTGAATAACACCTTTTCTACGATTAAAAATATTGTTTCTAAAACCGCAGGAAAAATAAAACAAATTCCTCAAATCGTTAGCCAAGGTTGGCAGGCAGGCACCCAGCCATTTGTTAAAGGTTATTAATTCATCACTCAACCATGGCGAGTTCTGCCAGAAGAAATAGTTAAAGAAAAAGTTGTCCAAGAAAAAATTCCTAAAGAATGGACAAGGTCGGACCTTGTCCAAATTGAGGAGTTGAGAGCTGAAATTCAAAAATTAAAAGAACAAGGTCTGCCAGTTAAAGAAATAATTAAAGAGGTCACAAAAATTACTAAAATTGAGCCAGTCAAAGAAATTACTAAAGAAAAAATAACCGAGATAATTCCCAGCGAGGAACTAACTCAAATTAAAACTCAACTTTCTCAATTTTCCCTCTGGGGAACTGACATTGAAAATCTGAGAAATATCGCCAAAAAACTCCAAGCCAATCCGGTAAATACCAATGTCCCCACTGCTCCCATTTACATTGGCTCGCAAGGCATTCAGGTTGGCGGAAGCGGAATCTTTTCTTCTCTCGGCGTTTCCGGCTCAGCCGGGATTTCAAATCTGGGCGTTGGCGGCTCTGCCACTATCGGCTCTACTGCCAGTGATAAATTAACAGTGGCCGGCAAAAGCGAATTTAATGCGCCAGTAACTGCCAAAGCCGGCTTAACGGTTGGCACCGGCACTTTAACAATTGGATTCATCAGGCAACCTCTCAACTACTGGGGAAATTTGAACTGAGAAAATAATCATCATCGCTACCACCACTTCATCTTTCAGCGGCCCGGTTACATTTTCTGACAATGTCTCAATCGGAGGAAACATAACCGTCTCTGGCGTCCAAACCTATTCTGGAGCGGCTAGTTTCACCGCTT
>JAHIOY010000107.1 GCA_018894495.1 Patescibacteria group bacterium | reverse complement strand
CTGGCTGAGATCAGCCCTTGGCTGAAACTATTTTTAATTTGCTTTTTTCTTTTGAGCCATTGAATTAACCAGGCCTTTCCATTCCGAAGCTACTTTTTCTCGTTCTTTCTTAAAATTCTCAAGCATCTCTCGAACCTCTGATTGCATCCTTGTTAATTCTTCGCCAACGCGAGTAGGGGTTTCTCTCTCTCGAATTTCTTGTTCTTCTCCAATTTTAACCAGAGTCTTCTTAAAATCTTTAAGCCTTAATTTTTCTCCTTTCTTAAGCATTTCTCTAAGACTTTCAACCACTTGCATTTCCTGCTCCTGAAAATCAGCTAACATCTTTTTAACATTTTCTTCTCTCTCTGATTGGGTAATTAAAATATCTCCCATCATTTTATCAAAATCTTTTTTTCTTAAAGATTCGTGTTGAGATAACGCCTCTTTTAATTCTTGGCCCATTTTTTCTCTTTTATTTCTAAATTCTTCCAGCAATCTTTTAGTATCTTCAACTGTTGCTTGAACCACATTTATCCGGGCCTCATAAGAAGCAACAATATCTTTGGCAATTTGAAGGTTGTTATTGGGCATAGATTTAATAGATTTATATTTAAGTGACTGAATTTAATCTTGGTCAAAACTAAGAACAAATTCTGACACTCAAAAGATTATTTAAGGCATGCTTTATATTTTCAATCTTTTAAGGATTTAGAAAAGGACTTAAAGTGCTTTTCTAAATATAAAGGATGCCCTAAACAATTAGTCTAGCTCTTAGGCAGTGGCAGTAAGACCAACGGCTTCTGCATATTTCAACCAAGTCTCAACCGAAGCAATTACTATTCTGGCTTCAATTGCCAAAAGTTCAATACCAACCAGTGAGATTCTTACCCAAGCGTCAATAACAACACCCTTGTCAAGAATTCTGTCTACTACCTCCACTAAACTAGAGCTAGCTATTGCTTTTTCTACAGCCATGTTCGTTTTACTCAAGTTCAAAGTTCAAAGTGAAAAGTTAAAAGTTATTAAAAAATTAAAAACTTTGAACTTTAAACTGCAATTTTGAACTTTGAATTTTGAATTTTTAACTTTACTTTACCCTAATCGACCCTTGTCCCGTTAGATGTTTACTATCTAATGGGGTTTATTGCTTAGGGCTTTTCAAAATTTTCAAAAAATAAAAAACTCCGTTACTCAAACCAGTAACGGAGATTTGTTTTTAATACAAAATACGAAACTCTTAGGGCGTAATCCCGCGGCAAATTCGTCTCTCTCTCTCTCTCTCTCTCTCTCTCTCTGCGTGCGCGCTGAGATTTTAGTTACTTCCTTGATTATTTTCATAGTAAATCTTATTTAGTAAACCTTCTTTTTGATAACTTATTTCAGTATACTCTTTGTTAAGAAGTCAATCAAGGTTGTCAAGCCAATTTCGGGTTATTTATTGGAATCTACAAATTATTTCTTTAAGAGAACATACTCTTAGGGGGGAGGCATAAAAAATCAAAAATTTAAAGTTCAAAATGAAAAATTAAGATAAATTTTAAAAATTGTATGAGTCCTCTAAATTATTGTGTTTATTTTAAAGAACAAATCGTCTCTTGACAGAATTTTTTGATTTAGTAAACTAAAATTAGAAATTTAAGTTATCCACAGCCCCGTCTAAATTTTGGCGGGCAAGTCAGTTTAAAAAAATTATGCCTTTTCGAAAATCTGCTAAAATAATTCCTTACGAAATGAAAAAATTGGGAACCTATCTCAAGCAATTAAGAGATGAGGCTGGATTATCTATCAGAGAAGCGGCTAGAAAATCTGAGCTCGCTCCCAGTTATCTTTTCAAAATTGAAAAAGGCGATACTTTTTCAACCCTTAGTATTCACACTATTTTAAAACTCTCAAAATTCTACAACATTCCCATCGGAGCCCTTTTAAAAGAAGTCGGCTTGATAGATAGTGACGAATATGACCTTCCTGACTTTCCTCAATATCTCCGGGCAAAATATCATCTTTCGCCTCAGGCCATCCGCGATATGGAAATGGCCAAAGAAATCGTAGAGAAAAAATACAAAAAATGAACCCTCTTAGAGAATACCGGTTCTTTCTCATACTGGGTTTACTCGCTTCTCTCGTCTAAAACAACTTCAACATTTATTTCTTTGCCGTTTCTCCCGCCCGCTTCGCCTTGCGAAGCAAGGCGGGCAGGCAAAATCTTCAAAACAACTTTGTCCCCGGGATTATATTTCATAATAATTTTTGCTAAAGTATTTTCACTCGTGATTTTTTCTCCGGCAAATTCCAAAATAGTATCCCCTTCTTTTAATCCGATTTTTTCGGCCGCGGAGCCAGGGAAAACAGCCGGCTCTCCTCCCCCTCCTTTTCCAATAAAAGCACCGTAATCCACCGACAAATTATTTTCTTTCTGGATTTTTTTATTGATTAAAACATATCTCACCCCCAAAAAAGGATAAACAATTTTCCCTAAAGTTTTAACTTGTTCAATGCCTTTCTTTGCCTGATTGATCGGAATGGAAAAACCGATGCTCTGAGCTTGTTCGCCAATGGCAAAATTCACTCCGATAACCTCGCCTTTCAAATTCAAAAGTGGGCCCCCGGAATTTCCTCTATTGAGCGCCGCATCGGTTTGAATCACATCTTCTAATGTTTCAATCATTCCTCCCCCACTAGCTGTAACCGTTCTCCCTAAACCAGAAATCACTCCGACTGAGACCGTATTTCTAAACTCTCCTAAGGCATTGCCAATGGCTATAACTGTTTGACCAATTTGTAATTGAGCGGAATCGCCTAGTTTTAGTGGAGGAAATGATTTTAAATTCAATTTTCCCTCCTCATCAATTGTTTTTTCTCCCGCAATTTTCATTACTGCTAAATCTCTTATCGTATCCCGAGTCAAGACCTTGGCTGGATATTTTTTTCCATCATTAGTCAAAACGGTGTAATCGGCCTCTTTGTCGGAAACGACGTGGGCATTAGTTAAAACCATACCATCTTCAGAAATAATAAAACCGGTTCCTCCGCCAATTTCTTTTTTCTCGGTTCCCTCTTGTTTATATTGGGGAATTTTTAATTCAAAGGGTTGGCCAAAAAATTGTTCAAATTCTTGAAAAGGACTTTCATAATATAATTTAAGTTTTGGAACGTCTTTAGTGATAACAATACTGACAACCGCTGGAGAGGTCTCTTTGACTACTTTTATTGTTGCATCTTCTTGCGAGGTCTGAGGGAGATAAACTGGTTCTTTTTCAACAATTTTTTCTTTTTCAATGGTTCGCGGTTCCGGCAGGGAAATATTAAATTTTAAAAGTTCATCTCTTATTTTGGAATAAAAAAAACTGCCTGAAATTCCGCCGGCTAAAAAGCCAAAAATGGAAGAAAAAACAATGACTAAAACCAAAAGCCAAAGGGTCCTATTTTTCCAACAGGGAAGAAATTTTGGTTTTGCTAATTTTGGGAATTCAAATTTCGGCAGTTGATAGAGAGACATGTGTTAAATTATATTTCATTTTTTATTTTTTTCAAGGTCGTTGAAATGATATTTAAAAATATTTTTTTTAACCGGACCAAATAAAAAGATGTAAATTCCGGCTAAAATATATTTTGAATAGGCTCTCAATCTCCCCTCTCTTTCAAACCTTCTCGTTGAAGTCAAAACGGATTT
>JAHIOY010000106.1 GCA_018894495.1 Patescibacteria group bacterium | reverse complement strand
GCGGTAAATTAATAGGCGCTTATTCCTATCGTGTTTGGCCGTATAGAATAATTTATAGAATTTATAAAAACCTGCTTTTAATCATAGTTATCCGCATTGGCCACCGTCAAGGAGTGTATTAAATAGAGATTTCTGAGTTTTAAGACCTGTCCCGTAGTGAACCGAGCCCACCGAGGATCTACTACCGGGGAGAAAAAGTTAATTTAAGGAGTATGGAATCTATGTCTAAATCCGAATTATCAGAACAAGATATTTGCTCTAAATACATACTGCCAGCAGTTATTAATTCTGGTTGGAATTTGGCACTCCCTATGAAATTGTTAATGATATTTTCGGCGGAAGAGAGAACTACCTAAAAGTCATGAAAGAAATGCAGGCTGAAATTTATGCTTATAGATAAATAGCGTGAATATACATCAATTTTCACCTATTTTTCACGATTATGTTGACAAAATCGTGAAAAAGAATACAATAGTGACATATGGTGAAAACACTCAATGTTTTCAATAAGGTAAATTCTCTTCGCGAGAGATACTATAAAGCGTCTATAGGTAAGGACGCGCTTATTAAGATTATCGCTGAAGCTGAAGTTGCTGAACAGGTATATAACTCAAATGCCATAGAAAACAGCACGCTTACTCTTGAAGAAACAGAAAAAATACTTCTTCAAATTGATTTGGACAGATATATAACCGAACGAGAAATTTTTGAAGCCAAAAATTTGGCGCGAGTTGTGTCATATATTGATAAAAGAGATAAGGAACAAGAACTTACTCTTGAGGTAATTTTATCACTTCACAAAATGTTGATTTCCAATATCCACGACGATGTCGCCGGAAGGTTTCGGAAAGATAATGAGTATGTTCGTGTGGGAAGCCATATTGCTCCGTCTTCAAAAGAAATCCAAGAAAGATTGGAAAAAATGTTTTCAGAATACAATGCTAGTAGTTATGAAAATATTATCAAACGCATTGCAAGATTACACCTTGCCTTTGAACATACTCATCCGTTTATTGATGGCAACGGCCGTATTGGCAGAGTGATTAATAATTATTTGCTTATACGAGAAGGATTTGTTCCCATAAATATAAAATTTATTGATAGAAAAAAATATTATGAAGCGTTTAAAGAATTTGATGAAAAAGGCAGGACTACTATTATGGAAGAAATAATAGGAAAAGCGCTTACGAATAGCTACTATAAACGATTGGCGTATTTGGAAGGTAAAAAAATTATTACCCTTGCTGACTATGCAAAAAATAATAAACTTTCTCATTCAAACCTTATCAACAAAGCTAATCGACAAACCATTGAAGCTTTTTTAGAAAAGAATGTTTGGAAAATCGGCGTTTAAGTTTGATGTTGAGCAATTCAGAATGGGTATGGATGTAGAATTGGAGCACGGTCTCCGGGATACCAAGACCAACGTTACTAATGACGACTCGATAATGACCGGCAAAATCGCTCTCGCCCACTTAAATGAATTTCCCGATTATTACACCCGATTAGAGAAAATGGAAAAGGAAGCCGACGAATATTGGGGAAAAGAGTAGAAAAATATTTGAATGCCAGAATTAAAAAAGTCATCAAAAAACTAGGACGTATGCGAAAAGAAGGCAAAACATTTTTCGATGTAGCGGTAATTGGCGGCGGTCCGGCTGGAATGATGGCTACCGCCAGGGCAGGGGAATTAGGAAGTAAGGTTTTGCTTTTAGAGAAAAACGCGACATTGGGAAGAAAACTTTTACTTACGGGAAAGGGAAGAAGCAACATTACCCGAGCCGAATTCAACCCTCGAGAATTAGTTAAAGAATACGGCCGCGAAGGCGACTTTTTTTTGTATCCCTTGTCAATTTTTGGCGCAAAAGAGACAATTGATTTTTTTGAAAAAAAGGGATTAAAAACCATTATCTAGAAAACGAAAGTTTTCTAGAAACTTGAAACCGAAAGGGGGAAAAGAATATTTCCCCAAAGCGACAGGGCAAGCGATGTTTTGAATATTTTAATTGGTTATTTAAAAAGCGGAGGAGTAAAAATAATGACGGATTCTGAAGTAAAAAAAATTATCAAAGAACCCTCCTTCGCTGAAGCTCCCGCCTTCGCCGAGGGCTTCGGCAAGGCGAGGGCTACGGCGGGCAAGCCGGCGGGCAAGAAAAATCGGCTCTCAAAAATTATTTTAAGCGGCGGCAGAGAGGTCTTGGCAAAAAATTATATTATTTGTACCGGCGGCAAATCCTATCCAGGAACCGGCTCCACTGGCGAGGGCTACAAATTGGCAAAAGAACTTGGCCACACGATTAATAAATTAAGGCCGGCCTTAGTTCCTTTAAAAATCAAAGAAAATTGGCCCAAAAGAACTCAAGGTTTAAGTTTAAAAAACGTTAAACTAACCGTTTTCCAGAATAACAAAAAACAGGATTCCCGGTTTGGCGAAATGCTTTTTACTCATTTTGGCGTATCTGGCCCTATAGTTTTGGATTTAAGCGGGAAAATCGGCGAACTTTTGGAAAAAGGCGAGGTTAAATTGGTCTTGGATTTAAAGCCGGCTTTGGATTTCCAAGCATTGGACAAAAGAATTCAATCGGATTTTTCAGAATACAGCAATAAACTTTTTAAAAATTCTCTTTCTGCTCTGCTTCATATTCTTTATCCCGCCCTTTCTGGCGGACTATCAAATCCCACTCCAAGTGGCAGGTATTCAAAAAGGGCGGGATAAAGAATATGAAAATATCAAAAGCAGAATTTGCCAAAGGCGTTATCGGGGACGATTACGGAATGAAAGATAATTTGCCGCATATCGCTTTTTTTGGCCGCTCCAATGCGGGGAAATCAAGCGTAATTAACTCTTTGGTCGGCAAAAAAGACCTTGTAAAAACAAGCAAGATGCCGGGGAAAACGCGAGAAGCGAATTTTTTCCGCATCAATGATTCTTTCTATTTAGTTGATTTTCCGGGATACGGATATGCGAAACGTTCTATATTGGAGCGCAACAAGATAATCAAAAGGATTTTTTGGTATGTGGAGTTTTCCAAGGCGAGGCCCAAGGCAGTTTTTTTAATTATTGACGCCAATGTCGGTTTGACTGCCCTGGATCGGGATATGATAAAAATTCTTGAAGCAAACAAACACCAAATTGTCATTGTTGCAAACAAAATTGATAAATTAGCTAAAGGCGCCGCAGAAAAACAGCTTTCGTTAATCCAAAAAGAAGCGCCAGATATACCGGTTTTGCGATATTCGGCCAAAACAAACGAAGGAAAAGACGAATTAACCCAAAAAATCAAGTTTTTATCCCGCCCTTTCTGACGGACTATCAAATCCCACTCCAAGTGGCAGGTATTCAAAAAGGGCGGGATAAAGAATGCGGGTATTGTATAAATGAATGTTTTTGAAAAAATTTATCAAGAGCTGAAAAAGAAGTATGGAAAACCGGCGGGCCAATGGAGGCTTTGGTGTAAAAGACCAAAAACGGAAAGAGAGATGGAGGAGGTGACGATGGGAGCGATTTTGACCCAGAGAACTAATTGGAGAAATGTTGAGTTAGCAATAAATAATTTAAAGAAAGCAAAAATAAATTCATTAAAAGAGATTTATAAATCTGAGCCCCAAAAGTTGGCGTCTTTAATTAAACCATCGGGATTTTACAAAGCCAAAGCCCGATATCTGTTTAATTTAGCCAAGTTTATTGTCAAAAATTACAGCAGTTTGGGAAGAATGAAAAAGGCGAAACCTAAAGGGTTGAGGGAAGAATTATTAGAATTAAAAGGTATTGGGCCGGAAACCGCAGACAGTATTTTGCTTTATGCCTTAGATAAACCAGTTTTTGTCATTGATGAATATACCAGAAGATTAGTTAAAGAGCTCAAATTAGCAAATAAGACGAATTATCAGTTTCTCCAAAAGTTATTTGAAGAAAATTTGAGAAAGGATGAGCGTTTATATCAGGATTTCCACGCCCTAATCGTTATCAACGGCAAATCCGTCAGCTGGCGGAAAAAAATAAAACGTTAAAACAAAGGTTGCCAAGTCCGCGATTTTCTGGTAAAATAAACCGATGCCCTAATAACCGCTCTGAGGTCGCAATCTAAGATTCGCTATTTTGTAAATTATTAATTTATGCGCGCCAAAAAATCTAATTTTATCAGTCAATTTATTAAATCTGCGGAAGGAATAAAAAAATGCGGGCCCGAAGACCACATCGGCTCTTGCCTAAGCATTCTTGAAAGCAGTCATAGTCCAGTTTTCGTGTTTGATTCTTCGGATAAATTTTTAGGAATTCTTTCCGTTTCGGAAATTTTATACAAAAAGCATCTGCCATTTCATACAAAAGCAAAAAACTGTTTAACGCCCGTTCATTATTTTAATAAAGAATGCACGATATTTGAAGCCATACGTCTTATGATTGAAAGCAAGATTTATACTCTGCCGGTTTTTAACGAGAAAAAAGATGTCATCGGGGTAATCAGGGGTCGCGATATTTTAGATGATGTTTTAAACGAGTCGCAGTATCGCAGGATTTTAAACGAGACCCTTAAGACAAAAAAGGCCCAGGTTATTAACGAACACAAGACAATGGGGGAAGGGTACGATTATCTTAAGGAAAAAAATATATCAAGAGTTATCTTGGTTAACGACAAAGGAAAGCTAAAGGGCATTGTCAGCAGAAAAGATATCGCCGGGATACTTTTAGAGCCGGCTGGCCGCCAACGTTTTTCAATGCGTAAAGGAAGTCCGACGAGTCATTCGTTTGACGAAGAAAAAATAAGGCGAATCGGCCATCCTCTTAGAAAATACGCCAAAATCAACGTCTTAACTTATCCCGCATCAAGGCCTCCGGTATCGGCCGCAAAATGTTTATTGGACTCTAAGTTAAACAGCATCGTTTTGGTTGACGGATTAATGAGGCCTACGGGGTTAATATCAATCAGGGATTTATTATCTGCCGCGCTTGGACTTGAAGAAAAAGCTGATATTCCCATCGTTTTCCACGGCCACAAGTCCCTGATGCCTGCGTTGAAGGATAGCATATTGCGCTTGACTCAAAGATTTTCTAAAAATTTTGACAAGAAAAAACCTATTCGCTTGGTATATCTTTACACAAAAACGGTAAAAAATCGGGAAAAGCAAATAAGCGATTATGAGATAACCCTGCAAATTAAGTGCGTGGATGGCCATGTCTACGTCAGCGCCGGAACAGGGAAAAGTTTTTTAACGGCACTAAGGAACTGCCTCAAAAGAGTTGAAAGACAAGAAAGTAATGGGCTTTAACGAGATGATGAAAGAAATTAGTATTTCAAGTAAAGAAAGGTATCAGTTAATTGATATTACTGGGGAGATAGAAAATCTCGTGGTAGAAAGCGGGGTGAGAGAAGGAATTGTTTTCGTGTTTGCGCCTCATTCAACGGCCGGGATTTTGCTGACAGAAAATGAGGAGAATTTGAAAGAGGATTGGTTGGAATTATTTGAAAAATTAGTTTCTGGTTTGAACCCCGAAGGAGAGCAAGCACCCTACGGGGCAGGATTTAAACACAATTTAATTGATGACAATGCTGATTCTCATTTGCTGTCCGGATTGCTCGGACAGGAGAGGGTTTTGCTAATTGAAAATGGCAATCTCATTCGGGGAACTTGGCAACAAATCTTTTTAGCCGAATTTGATGGTCCCAGAAGGCGAAAAGTAATAGTAAAAATTTTGAAAGGTTAACATAATCAACGAGAACTGTTCTCGTTGATTTAACTTCCCGCGTATTTTTTATTATGTTAAATAACAGAGAAAAATATTTAGAAATTGTCGCCGTTGCATTGATATATCCTTCAAAAAAATTAGCCGATGTTAAAATCTCATCGGTCTTAAAAAAATTTCTCAAAGAACCAAAATTCGCCTCAGGCACCCGCCGCGAAGAAGTTTCAATGTGCGGCAAGCCGGACGGATTGAACATTCCTCTTGAAAAATTTGTAGAAATTTGCCTTGAGGCAATACAGGGCATCGCCAAGAAAATTGGGCTTTAATATCCAACATCATCTTTTTGTTTAAATTGAATAGACGGAAGGTTATCCACAGTTCATGCTATTGACACCCGACCATTTGGTCGGGTATTATATTATAATATGCAAAATAAACCTATAACTAAAAGACAAAAAGAGGTTTTAAAAATTATTTACAATAATTTAATCACCGCCGGTTTTCCGCCTTCTTTTAGCGAATTAAAAGAAAAACTAAACATATCCTCAAATCAATCGCTTTTAGATATTTTTTCTATTTTAGAAAAAAACAATTTTATTAATAGGGAGGAAGGTTCTGCTCGGGGTATTAAAATTCTTAAAAAGGGATATAGGGCGCTCAGCGCGCAGCCCTTAGCGCCGCTCGTTGGCGCGACTTCCGCAGGCGGTTTTATTGAAGCCATCGAAGAAGTTGACGCTTGGCAGCCATTATCAAAAGATGTTGAGACCATTGCCGATGACGTGATGATTGTTCGCGTTATGGGCAACTCAATGATTGATGCTAATATTGAAGATGGGGACTTGATTTTATTTAAAAAAACAAAAGAATTTATTTCTGGCGACATTGTCTTAGCCCAGACCCCGGACGGAACTACAATTAAACGTTTTATCTCGCAAAATAAGCCACCATACAAATTTCTAAAACCAGAAAACCCGAAATACCCCATTATTTTATTTACCGACGAAATGGAAATAATTGGCAAAATGGTTAAAAAATTGTAAAAAATAAAATGAGATTTATCGGTTGTAAAGAAAACTTACTTGGTTTTATAGAAACCTTTGTCAAGCAAAAAGACATAAGGGGCAATACCTTTTGCGATCTTTTTGCCGGAACAGGAAGCGTTGCCAAACATTTTAAGAAACTCGGCTATAAAATTATTTCATCCGACCTTTTATATTTCTCTTATGTTCTGCAAAAAGTTTATATTGAACAAAATCAATATCCTAAATTTGCGAAATTATTAAAATGCTTAAAAATTGATCCTGTTGAGGAAACGCTTTTTACCAGTGACAGCCAAAATGCAAAAGAAATAATTAAATACCTTAATAATTTGGAAGGAATTGAAGGATTTATTTATAAAAATTATTCCCCCGAAGGAACACAGGGACAAACTTATTCTCGTAAATATTTTACAGGCGAAAATTCTAAACGCATTGACGCGATACGAGAAAAAATTGAGGAATGGGAAAAAACAAACTTACTCAATGAGCAAGAGTATTTTTTCTTACTCTGCGCTCTTATTGAAGCGGTGCCATTTGTCGCAAATATCAGCGGGACTTATTCCGCTTTTCTCAAAGAGTGGGACAAACGAGCATTCAAGAATCTAACACTTGAAGTGCCAGAAATTATCAAGAGCGACGAGACGCACAAGGTTTTTAATATCAATGGCTTAAATGTTTTTGACCAAATAAAAGGTATTGATATTTTATATCTTGACCCGCCCTACAATGAGCGGCAATATGCGCCGAACTATCATATTTTGGAAACAATCGCAAAATGGGACAATCCCGGAATTAAAGGCATTACCGGAATGAGGAATTATGAAGAGCAAAAATCCGAATTTTGTAATTCAAAATCTGGCATAAAAGCGCTTGGTGAAATTATTAAAAAGGGCAATTTTAAGCATTTGATTTTGAGCTACAATGACGACGGCATTATGTCGGAAAACGAAATACTGAAACTATTTAATAATGCCGGGAAAACCGAAGTGACAGAACAGGATTATCAAAGATATAAAAGCAATAGTAACGGCGATCAGAAAGACGGAGTAAAAGAAAAAATCTATTATCTCAAGAGGATAAATAAGAATAATAAACTCAATGATTTGAGCGGTTCAGAGTGGATTTATTTTTTAAATTCTGTTGAAGTTACGCATTATTCAACGAAAGGCGCGGACGGCTTCGCCCATCATTTACGAGGCAAACATCCTTCGCCGAAGCCGCCGCAATTGATGAAAAAATTTGTTGATTTCTTTACAAAAGAAGGCCAAACAGTGCTTGACCCCTTTATGGGAGTTGGCGGCACGCTCATTGCTTGTTCTTTATCCAAGAGAAAAGGTATCGGCGTAGATTTGTCAAAAGAGTATATTGATTTATACAAAAAGGTTTGCAAAGAACTTGGCATTACTGAACAAACCGCAATTATCGGCAATTCTTTTGAAATTGAAAAATTATTGCCTAAAAATACACAAGTTGATTTTATTCTCACTGATCCGCCCTACGGCGAAATGTTAAGCAAGAAAAGAACAGGGCAGAAAAAAAAGAAAATCGGCGTTGCTGTCGCTACTCCATTTACAAATTACGAAACTGATTTGGGAAATATGGAGCGAGAAAAGTTTCTTGAATCGTTAAAAGAAATAATCGCAAAATCGGCAGAATATCTGAAGCCAAAAGGATACATCGCTGTTTTTGTAAAAGATTTACAGCCAAACGGAGATGGCCACAATATGTTGCATTGTTCAATTGCCGATAAATTACTTGAAATTCCGAACATATCCTTTAGGGGTTATAAAATTTGGTATGACGCAACGCAAAAACTTTATCCGTTCGGATATCCACACGCTTTCGTAGCAAATCAATTTCATCAATTTATTATGATATTTCGTAAAGAAAAATGATTTTATGAAAAACAGCAATCTTTGGATTTTAACCGAAGAAAGACCAAAACGAGAAGTTATTGCAAATATTTTAACGATATTCGCGAAAGACAATAAATTCGCTTGTTTTATTGACACTATTCGCATTTTACCGATTTTAGAGAATGGTAGATTTACGTTTTTGTATGAGGTTGTCGGTTTTCGTTGCAATAAAATTAAGAGGGTTTTTATAAAATCTGTAAGCGGTTTTTCCAGCTTCGTTGATTTTCTTGTTTTCTATCAAGAAAAACAGCCAACGCAAAAAGATACGCCACTTTACGCTATTGAAGAAACAAAAACCGATGATAAAGAAAGCCGAAACACTGGCGTGTATCAGCGCGCCTCAAAGTTTGTGTTTATTGAAAACTATTATCCCGGAATCAAAAAGACAATGCTTTACAAATTACAGGTAGGGCAAAAAGAGAAACCAACGGCGACTTATATTTTTGGTACAAAGTTATTGCTGACGCTTGGCGTTGAAATTATGGGCAAAAAATTGGATGAAAAGATATTTACGCCTTTTAATTCGGTAAATGAAATTCTTGATTTTAAAAAGAAAATGCGTCGCGCTCATAAAGGCAATGTGCCGATTTTAATAAAGAAAGCAGAGGATAAAATAACAATTTCAGGAAGATTGTACAAATCCGGCGGACTTGCTCACGATCCGAATATCGGAGCATTAAGTTTAATCAGTGCGGCAATTAGAAAGTTGGGCTGGAACGGCAAAATAGTTATCTCAAAACACGGTCTGAAACAAAAACATCTGCAAGCCGATAATAAATTTATAAAAATTGCCAATAAGTTGAATATAAAAATTCAGGGTCTTTCAATCCCCGCAAGTAAACACCAGGATAATTACTGGAAATACGAAACCGAAGGCGAAAAATTGGGGACAATTTTTATCCATCTTGTTGTTGAAAACTTTACTAAAAGTTTTTCAATTTTTGAAAATCACGCTGGTTGCGAAAAGGGTTATTTTATAACGAGCGATGGCAAACATATTCCACTTGAAAAATACTCGGACAGAAAAGCATATAAAGCCGGCAATAAAAATAAAATAATTAGCATCCCCGATTTAATTTTGATTGATTTCGGAAGAAGCGAGGTTATCAATATTGAGGGTAAAAAATATCAGTTCCGTCAAAATGGAATTAAGGAATTAAAAAGTTTCGGCGATATAGAGAAAACCTATATCAAAAAATATTATCCAAAATACAAAATTATTCGCACGGTTGTTTTATATGGCGGAACAGAGAAGAAAGTCATTGAAATTGAGGTCGGATTTTTACTCAACGAAAACGGCGACCTTGTTTTAGGCATAAAAGCCCCAGCATTATTTAAGGAAGCAATTAAGAACCTCTTAGATTTTTGGAGTTAATAATTCAGCTATTGAAATAATAGAGCAAAAAATCACCGATGTTTTAAGTAAAATATAGTTATGTTTATAAAATCTCTGACAATCAAAAATTTTCGCTGTTTTGGAAAAGGGACAACGATTGAACTAAATGAGGGCTTTACTGCTTTTATCGGCAGGAACGGAAGCGGTAAAACTGCCATTTTGGAAGCCCTAAATTTTTTGATTGGGTCGGATTATTTACCGACAAGGATTAGCGAGAAAGATTTTAATAGCGGAGCAAAAGAAATAAAAGACGAGATTTTAATTGAAGGCGAAACTGAAAAGCCATTTTTTGCAATGCTTGATGTACGCTCAAGCACAAACCAACTTGAAACAATTATTATCCCTTGCAGTAAAATTCAACTTACAATTAAACGGCGAGAAAAAGCGGAAAAAGTACTAGACAATCCTTTTCGGATTGATAAAGTGGTTATCCCCATCGTCGGGGATATAGACCAAAGTATTTACGATGGAGATGAAAAAGCCCGCAAAACGACAAAAATCAGCGAGATAAAAGACGGCTATACAATTTATTACAAACTCAAAAACGGGCAGGAGCGAAACGCAAAAGTTATGAATTATCAACTTACCTACAATCCAAATCGTCTGACAAAATGCCCAAAAGCATATTATCTGACTAAAGATCGTGAAGACGATGTCTCCGGCAATTATTCGCTGATAGCGAAAGTATTGACCGATCTGCATTGGAAATATAAGAAAAAGCAATCTGGTAGCGAAAATACAATTTCAAGCGAGTATGACACGCTTGCTGGTTCTTTACGCGGCATAGTTGACGAAAAAAGCGTTTTAATCAACGGGATAAATGAAAAGGTAAAAGCGATTTGTAGTGGTGACAAAAATTTTCAAATTGATTTTATAGATACTGACCAACCCTACAAGTCGGCCTTTGTCGCAAAAAAGGAAGGCAATAAATTACTTTTACCCGACAATCTCGGCTCTGGCTTTAACATACTGATTGCTTATGCTCTTTTTGCATATGTCGCAGACCAAGAGAAAATCCCGATAGTTTTGATTATTGATGAGCCGGAACTCCATTTGCACAGCGATTGGCAAAAGAAAATGTATGGTGTTTTTACCAAACGAACTGACTTGCAATTTGTTTATTCCACTCAATCTGAAAATTTTATTTCGCTGAAAAACTGGAAGCAAATCCGAGCAATAGCCGATTTTCAAATTTTTCCGAAAGAAGAAGTTTTACGAGAACAAATTGCGGCAACTGATGGGCAAATTGGAATGAGAGCCGATTATCTCGACGACTACGCAACAAAAAATCTGCATATTAGCACGATTTTGCGCGAAAATCTTGAATTGTTTTTTGCCAAAAAATGTATTTTGGTTGAAGGGCCTTCGGAAAAATACGGCCTACCGAAACTTTTGAAACTTTCCGGCTGTGATGTTGAAAATTTTTCTGTTTCAATAATTCCAGCGTGGGGTAAAACAAAAATCAAAAATTATCAAATGATATGTAAAGTTTTTGGCATTGATTATTTTACGGTTTTTGATAACGACAAAGCGACTGTTGATGAACCGACAAATGAAAATACGGCGATAGAAAATAATGTCCAAGACGGAAAGAAAACAAAATTTTCAACAAGTTTTGAAGCAAAACTTGGAATAACCGGCGACAACAAGTTTCAAAGGTTGGTAAAAAAGTTTGATGAATTGACCGATATAAATTCGCTGGATCAAGAAGTCAAAAATTGTGTGAACAATTTGAAAGCCTTTATTGAAAG
>JAHIOY010000105.1 GCA_018894495.1 Patescibacteria group bacterium | reverse complement strand
TTTTCGAGAAACTTGAAATGCAAAGTTCAAAATTACAGTTAAAAGTTCAAAGTTTTTGAATTTAAATTTCATAACTTTTAACTTTGAATTGCAACTTTTAACTTTTAATTTTTAACTTTTAACTTTGTTCTGGTTGGTCATTGGGTCATTGGTCATTGATTAGGTTAATTAGATCAATTAGAAATTAGGTATTTTTTATGAAGGTAGCTATTATCGGAGCAGGTATCACAGGTCTTTATTTGGCTTGGAAATTAGCTGAAAGAGGCGAAGATGTGACTGTTTTTGAGAAAAAATCAAAAATTGGCAAAGTTGTTTGCTCTGGGTTATTCAGCGAAAGAATCTTAGATTTTGTTCCGGAAAGTAAAAAATTGATTCAAAATCAACTAAAATATTGCCTTATTCATTTCCCAAAACGAACATTAAAAATTAGATTTTCAAAAAGATTTTTTGTAATAAGCCATTTTGAACTTGATAATCTGGTCGGTAATTTAGCCCAAAGAGCAGGGGTAAAAATTATTCTTAACCACAATGTGTTGAGGAACCGGTTGAGGTCTGACCTCAACCGGTTCCAAAATGAGTTTGATAGAATAATCGGTTGCGATGGAGCGATGTCTCAAGTAAGGCAGTTTTTGGATTTAAAACAGCCTCAATTTTATTTGGGAATCAGAGGTTTCGTCTCGAAATTCGCGAAAATTCGTGCTCAAATTAGTGAAGATTCGCGAGTGGCTGAAACCTGGCCGACAAAATCAGGTTTTATTTGGAAAATTCCGCGAGGCGGGGAAATAGAATATGGAATAATGGAAGAACCAAAAGAGGCGAAATTAATTTTCGGAAAATTTCTAAATGAAAACAATCTTCAGTTAAAAAGTTTAAATTCGGCTCTTATCCCTCAGGGTTTAATTATTCCCCAAAATCCAAATATCACGCTTTGCGGCGACGCGACCGGGTTAACAAAACCCTGGAGCGGGGGAGGAGTTATTTGGGGATTAACGGCAGCTGAAATTTTAGTAAAAAATTTTCCTGATTTTTTAAAATATCGGCATGAACTAAAAAAAATTTTCTTGCCAAAAATTATTTTTTCAAAAATAGCCAAAAAATTGGTTTATTTTCTTGGATTTAATTTTCCCTGGATTTTGCCGAAAAATATCAAAATTGAAAGCGATTTTTTAGTCGGAAAATAGTTTTATTCTTTTAGAGATTAAATGGGGGGAGTATTTAAATCCAGATCTCATGCTTTTATATTTTTTCATTTCCCCTCTAATTTCGTTTAGTCTGATGAGCTCCTTTTTATTCCAATCTTTTTTTCTAAATCTATACAATCCTTTTAATATTTTTCCTCCTTTCAATTTCTGATTGTATAAAATAGTTACAGCCTCGGACCATAATTTAAAATCTTCTCTTTTTTTGCCGCGAAGTTTATATTTTTTAAAAAACGGCATTACAATATTATATAATTCATCTAAGTTTGATACGCGAAATTGGACTGACCTTTTACCAAAATAAATACTTCCTACGTTTAATGTATCTTTAATACTTTTTAATAAGTTTGCGTCATCAATCCTAGTGACAATTGCGAAACAGGATTTCCATTCGTAATATATTTTTTGTGATTTCTTAAATTTTTTTATATCTTTTCGATAAAATAAAGAAAAACAACCCTCGCCATCAACGAAACCTGCTATATAATTTCCCGGTAGCTCCTTATCCATAAATAATAAAAAATTGACCAGAAGACATATTGTTATTCTTTAAGATTTTTCCCGCTGTGATATTGGCGGTGGATATCGCGGAGACGTTTGTTTGTTACGTGAGTGTAGATTTGAGTAGTGAGAATGCTTCGGTGGCCCAAAAATTCCTGAATGGTTCTTAAATCAACGCCTTGCGTTAATAGGTCTGTAGCGTAAGAGTGCCGGAGGGTGTGGGGAGTGGTAAAAATGGGGATGCCGCCTAAAATGGCGCATTTCTTGACGATTCTTTCCATGGAACGGGCGGTTAAGCGATTTTCGGCATCTTTTCTGGCTTTATAATGAACAAATAGAGCTTTTTCTTTGTCTTTGCGGGTTTCTAAATATTTTCTAAGCCAGGATAAAGCTCTTTCTGAGAAATAGACAGTTCGTGGCCGTGTTCCTTTGCCAATAATTCCCAATTCTAAATCTTTCTGAGCTTTGATATTAGTGAACTGTTCCCGGTTAAGGGCTACCAGCTCGGCTATTCTGAGGCCGGTTGAGAAAAGTGTCTCCAAAATAGCCCTATCCCTTAGGCCAATGGTGGTTTTGGTATTGGGAGCCAGTAAAAGCTTCTCTATCTGGTCTAAGTTAAGGAATTTGACCATTTTTTCGGCTCTAGCGTCCTTTGGAAGGGTTATTTTATCGGAAGGCAGTGAAACTATGTCTTTGGCGGTAAAATAGCTCAAAAGGACTCTCATGGCGATTAAATAGTAGTTCTGGGTTATTTTCTTCAAGGGACGACCCTTTTCGTCCGTAAAACGGCTTAAATATAAACGATAAGCCCAAACATCCCCAGATGTAAGCTCGTGGGGCAGGAGGGTCTCTTTTTTGGTCTTTTTAAGCCAGGAAACGAGTTTATTGAGGTAGTGTTGATAATTTTCTTGTGTTCTATCTGATAATCCTTTTTCAACTTCACAATAATCCAAAAAGTCGGGGATATGTTTAATTATAGGAATATTAGATTTTTTCATAGTAAAGAAGCAGATTTTGCGACATTTAGTTATTAGTTAAATGTCCGCAAAATCTGCGCTAGGTAAATCGTCATTTATGAAATGACGATTTACCTACATTGTCCGACATTTCCTATATTCATAATAAAAGGTTCAAAACTCCTTGTCAAGTGGAAAACTTCTACTCCCCCTGCCACAAAGACAGGTTATTTTATCAACTCCTTAAATCTTTCCCATTATTTATTTCGGATTCTTCCTTCCGATTTTTCGGAAGGAAAACTCGATTTGAAAAATTCCAAAATAAAAACTTGAAGGTTTTTTCCTAATTGAGGAGCTTCTTTTTTAAATTCCTCTTTCCCTTTATTTATTTCGGAATTTGAAGAATTCCGAAATAAAAACTTGTTCTTGAAGTCCTCCCCAATTATTGCTTTTCTTTTTTTAATTTCTTCTTCAATTTTTTGCCAAAAATTTCTTTTAAACCAATCGTCCATTTTCTGCCAGACCGGTATCACATCTTCCTGCCAGACGTTCTTTAAAGCCCCCGGTAATTTTGTTTGGGCGACTTCAAGGGTCTTTTTGCCCAATTCTCCTGCCTCTTCCAAGGTATCCGGAGCTTTTAAAGCAAAAGAAAGGTTAAATAAAACCAAATTAAAAATGACAGCGATTATTGTTGTTTTAATTATAGTTTTTTTCATTTTAGCAAAATTTTGGCTTTTCCTTATTGCTTTTCTTTTAGTTATTCAAATTCAGTATTTATCTCATTTAAAAAATTTTCAAATTCTTTTTCTATTGATTTTAAAACAGAACTTACAGATTCGTATCCTAAATCTGAAAGAAGTTTATCGTATTCCTTCATTTTTTCAATATTAGAAAGAGGGTCAAACTCTGGATAAGACTTTCTAAGCATTGAAAGAAAAAAATCATATCTTTTTTCTGATTTTTCTTT
>JAHIOY010000104.1 GCA_018894495.1 Patescibacteria group bacterium | reverse complement strand
TATCGTTGATTCAATGAGATTGACCTCTGTTTTTGTGTATAAAAATAAATACTACTGGAATGAAGATAAGCATTTTGAAGGGAAAATAGATCCTCAATTATTCCGCAAACAATTGAAAGATCTCCAAGCATCATTTGATGGCATTATCAATACTATTAGATTAATGATTGGAGTGGATAGCTTATCGGAAGATAACCTTAAGATTATTTATCAAGAAGACTTAAAAAAGAAGGTGATAAGCCTCCACAGCATTACAACATCAATTAAAGATTAGGGTTTGATTTATATTTATGGAAATTGAATCAACAACACTTTGGGATTTTCCGAGACAAAACTACGGAGACAAACCACACGGCAATAATAAATACAACGGCGTTACGCCTGCTTTTGTTATTTGGAATTTACTACAAAGATACACAAAAGAAGGCGATTTAGTCGTTGACCCGATGGTTGGAAGCGGAACGACAATTGATGTAGCAAAAGAATTGAACAGAAAAGTAATCGGTTACGATTTGAATATCGTTAGACCTGATGTAATTAAAAACGATTCTCGGAAAATCCCGCTCAAAGATAATTCTTGCGACTTTGTTTTTATTGATTCGCCGTATTCTGACAATATCAATTATTCTGACGACGAAAAATGCATTGGCAGAATTTCTTGCGAGAAAACAGAATTTTATGATGAATTAGAAAAAGTCGCTTCTGAAATCGCAAGAATTTTGAAACCGGGCAAAGCAATGGGCTGGGTTATTGCCGACCAGTGGATTAAAAGAAAATTCACACCAGTTGGATTTTTGCTTTGGCAGCGACTGGAAAAGTATTTTGAGCCGATTGATTTAGTTTGTCTTACTCGTCATAATCAAACATCAAACACGGGCGTTTGGCACAATAGAGCGAGGCAGTATAATTTTTATTTGAGAGGATTCAAATATTTGTTCATAATGAAAAAACCAATTATAATCCCTAACTAAAAATATATGTCTTTCTTTATTTCGGAATTTGAAAAATTCAGAAATAAAAACTTGTTCAATTCTCTTACTCAAAAGAAAATAAAAAACTTGGCGGGTGAGACAATTTATGATAGAGGACTGGATTATTTTCAAAAGGGAGCAGTAACAAAGATTTGGTTGGAAGATAGTAAATTGTTCGCCAGAGTTTCAGGTAGCCGCGGAAATTATGAAGTGGAAATTGAAGAGCAAGACGGCAAACTTGACTGGAAATGCAACTGTCCTTATGACGGTTATATTTGCAAACATATTGTTGCGGCTGGTTTGGAATTCTTGAATAAAAAAGGAGTTGTAGTCAGCGAAGCCAAAAGCGCGGCCGAGCAAAGCGATAAATTACGAGAGAAATTGTTATTATTAGACAAAGAGGATTTAGCGGACTTGCTGGCGCTTTCTCTCAAAACCAATAACAATTGGAAAAATACTTTTCTGAAAAAAATGGCGGAAAAATTAGATCTGGCTGGTTTTAAAGACAATAATCAACAAATCTATGAAGATGAATTTTGCAATCATTTTGATCGCGCGTGCGAAATTTTAGAAGAATTTAATCAGTATGGAGGTGGTCCGGAAGAAGAGGAAGACGAAGCATATGAAGAACTTGAGGAAATAAAAGAACTTTTTCAAAAACAAAAACTGAACGCAAAATTAAAAAAAGAGTTTTTTGACAAAATGTTCTATTATTATGACTGGGATAATTCCGGTTTAAGCGATACGGTTATGGATACTATATTTGAAATAGCGAGCGGAGACGAAGACTGGCGCTATATTGTCAAGAAACTGGAAGTTAAAAAACAAGATAACAACTGGCGAAAGAAAATGATCGCCGACATATATAAAAATCATTTGAAAGACGAAGAAAATTATCTTAAATTAAGAGAAAAGAATTTGGAATATGGAGGGGATTATTATGACCTGGTTGATTTTTGGCATAAAAAAGGCGAAGTTGAAAAAGCAGTGCAAATTGCTAAGGAAGGCGCTGAGAAGTGCAAAAACGGTTCGGGCGATCTTTTGGAATATCTTTTTAGACACTATAAAAAACAAGATTACGATAAGGCGCTGGATTACTT
The DNA here is from genome assembly GCA_018894495.1 of Patescibacteria group bacterium. Classification (GTDB taxonomy): domain Bacteria; phylum Patescibacteriota; class Minisyncoccia; order Minisyncoccales; family JAHIOY01; genus JAHIOY01. The sequence continues at coordinate 58 of JAHIOY010000104.1, read as the reverse complement.
GAAAAAGATCTATCTTGACCAAAACCATTTTGACAATTACAAACGTTTGAAAAAGTTT
>JAHIOY010000103.1 GCA_018894495.1 Patescibacteria group bacterium | reverse complement strand
TAGGTTTAATTTCTTTATCAAAGTATTCTTTAGCAACCGGGCTGTTTATATCTATTCTGCCGGCCAAAATTAAATTTTCTTTCGTTGCCTTAGCCGCGATAATTGCTTCCTTTGCTCCCTTATTGGGTGCAGATCTTCCCAGCCAGGCTAAATACTTACCTGGCTTTGGGTTAAATTTAAAAGCATCAATATCTATCCCATTGTAAACGGTGGCAACGAAGTTTAATCCTAATTTTTTTGCCGAGATTCTATGAGAGTTACTTATACTAATAAAATTATTATCTTTATATTTTTTAAAAGCTGCGTATCTATCTATATCAATAGGTAGAGGAAAGGGGTCATGGATAGTGATAACCACCGGCGTTTTTACCAACCGAGTGAAAAAATTAGAAAGGCAAGTGCTATTTTCGTGAATATGAATAATGTCAAAGTTATTCGCCATTTCAAAGGCTTTTGACATATTAAACAAAGGGAAAACACAATTATGCCACCGTATCGGGTTTCCGTAAATTTTTAATTTAGTAAGACATTTAGGCCAGGTTGGTATTAATTTTGCTGAGGTTTTCGAATCGCCTGAGGCAAAAAGAGTTACTTTATGTCCTCGTTTGACAAGTTCTTCCGTAAGATGATGCACAATTATCTCGCCGCCGCCGTATTTTTCAGGCGGAATGGAAAACCAAAGGGGGGCAACCTGGGCAATTTTAAGTTTTCTTTTCATGTTTTGCTAAAATTTTTTTATAAAGTTTTTCGTAGCGGTTGACCATTCTTTTTAAATTGAAATTTTTTTGGACATATTCGCGGCAGTATTCTCTTGAGATTTTATCAATTTTTTTAAGGGATTGACAGGCCTCCTCAACTGAGCTTACCAAAAAGCCAGTTTTTCCATCTTCTATTAATTCGGGAAGAGAACCCTCTTTGAAAGCGATAACCGGAGTCCCACAGGCCATGGCTTCAATAACCACCAAACCAAATGGTTCGGGTCTCTTTACTGGAAAAATAAACGCTTTGGCATTTTTAAATAAGTCAATTTTCTTTTCAAAATCTGAGGCGCCGACAAACTGAATTTTTTTGCCGTCAATTAAGGGTTTTATTCTGAAATCAAAATAATCTCCGCATTCGGGAGGAATGTTGCCTGAAATTATTAAATTTTCTCCGCTTAATTTGGCAATGTCTATGGCTTCGGCGATTCCTTTTTCCCGGGTGATTTTTGAAAGCCAGATAAGGTAATTTTTTGGTTTAGGATTAAATTGATAATTTTCCAAGGGAAGCCCGTGATAAATTGTTTTAACGATGTTGATGCCGGGGCCCGATTTTCTTTGATTTTTTGAGACGGCGACAAAATTGATTTTCGGAAATTTTTTATAAAGGTTTATCGTTTCTTCGGTTAAGGGATGATGCAAGGTAGTAATAACCGGCGGCTTTAAAAATTTTGAATAGGAAGCAGTATAAAATTCGCAATGGTCATGGATGATATCAAATTGGTCTTGTAAAGAAGTCAATTTTTCATAAAGCAAAGAAAAAACGGCGTGGGGCGCTTTTAAATTCGCTTTCCATAACGACTTCGGCCAAATTGGCACTAATTTTGCTTTTGTCTTTGAGTCCGCAGTGGCAAAGAGGGTGACTTTATGCCCTCTTCTGACCAATTCATCGCAAAGCCAGGAAATAACAAGTTCAGTGCCGCCGTAGGTATGGGGCGGCACGGGAATCCAAAGAGGCGCTATTTGGGCAATTCTCATAAATCAACGAATAAACGAATATCAAATCTTGTTTTTCGATTAAATTTATTATATCATAAATCTACTGTTTAAACCATGCTTAATTCTCCAATAGAAGATATTAAAAATCGGCTGGATATTGTTGAGGTTATTGGTTCTTATATTAAACTCCAAAAAGCGGGAGCGAATTATCGCGCCCTTTGTCCTTTTCATTCGGAAAAGACCCCCTCTTTTTTTGTTTCGCCGGCAAGACAAATCTGGCATTGTTTCGGAGGCTGTTTTCTCCATGGTTCTTTAATAAAAACTGAAAGGGGATACCATCCAATTGAAAACATCAAAATAGATGACACTGTTCTTACTCACAAAGGTAGATTTATGCCAGTCCTGGAAACTTTTTGGCGAAATTATAAAGGAGAGGTTGTAGATATAAGAGTAAGAAAGTTTGGTGGGACAACTTCTTTAACTAGCAACCATAAGGTATATGCGATAAGGACTAATAATTGTAGGCACAAGCGCCGCGAAACAAGACTTTGTCAATCTCGCTGTGATCGGAATTGTCCTACTAAATATTTCCAAAATTATAAAATAAAAAAAATACGGGCCGGAGAGATTTCATTAAACGATTATTTGCTTTTTCCAATTAATAAAGAAATAAGAGACGTTGGTTCTATTAATTTGAGGGATTATCTGACTCGCCATATAAGTTTTTATGCTAGAAGATTAAAGAAATTTACGGAAGTAATAAAAACAAACAAAGATTTCCTACAATTAATAGGGTATTGGATTGCAGAAGGCAGTGTTGATAATTATGGACACGTCATATTCAGCCTTGGTGATCACGAAACGGAATTTTCTAACGATATCCAATGTTTGATTAGGCAGGTTTTTTCTCTAAATAGTTCAATTCGAGGGAAAAGAAAAGATGGTCACAGTGGCTTAGAGGTTGTTGTCAATAGTTCTAATTTAGCAAATATTTTGGGGAATCTCTGCGGAAAAGGAGCGGTAAATAAGCATATTCCTTTTGAGTTTCAATATCTTCCTTTTGAAAAACAAAGAATAATATTGGAAGCGATTTTTAGAGGCGATGGACACACTAGCAGAGTAGCTGATACTAAAAATAAGAGATATTTCAGAGCCATTACGACAGTTTCTTTGGCTTTAGCAGAACAACTGAGAGATATTCTTTTAAGGCAAGGCATAATACCAATTTTTAGAGAACAGAAAGAAAAAATAGATAAAAATGGAGTTCATCACAAAAAAACATATAGGATTTTGTGGCAGGAAAATATTACTGCACATTATGCAGATTTTTACGAGAAAGACAACAATTCTTATGTTATTTTGCCAGTTAAAGAAATTAAAAAGAGAACATTTAAAGGTAAAGTATATAATTTGGCCGTGGCAGAAGATAATTCTTATGTGGCAACTAATTTTGTAGTAAAAAATTGCGGAACCGGGGGTGATGTTTTTAAATTTATTATGCAGATTGAAGGTGTGGAATTTGGCGATGCTTTGCGAATGCTGGCCCAAAGAACCGGAGTGGAGCTAAAACCAAGGTCGCCGGAATGGAAAAATCTCAAGACCGAGAGGCAAAGAGTATATGAAATTTGCGAACTGGCGGCAAGATTTTTTGAGAAACAATTAGACGGAAGTTCGGCCGGAAAAGAAGTGAAGCAATATCTTTTAGGAAGAGGGACTTCAGAAGAAAGCGTCAAAAAATGGCGGTTGGGTTGGTCTCCTGCTCGCTGGCAGGGATTATCCGATTTTTTGGTCTCAAAGGGCTACAAAAATGAAGAAATAGTTAAAGCCGGCCTGGCCATTAAAAGAGAAGAAAATATTAGTGAAATTAGCGCAAATTCGCGAGATTCTTATGACCGATTCCGAGGAAGGATAATTTTTCCGATTTTTGACTTGAATTCCCAGGTGGTTGGATTCAGCGGTCGGGTGTTTAAAAATCAAAAATCGGACGAGGCGAAATACCTTAATACTCCCAATACATTGCTCTATGATAAAAGTCGGCTCCTCTATGGCTTGGATAAGGCGAAAATTGAGGTCAGGAAAAGGGATTTTTGCATTTTGGTTGAGGGAAACATAGATGTAATTATGGCCCATCAGGCGGGTTCAGAAAACACGGTTGCCACCTGCGGCACAGCTTTGACCAACGAGCAATTGAAAACTTTAAAGAGATATTCAAATAACCTGTTCGTTTCTTTTGATATGGATATTGCTGGCCAAAACGCAACAAAAAGAGGGATTGAGTCGGCCCGGTCATTGGGTTTTAATATCAAAATAGTGAGATTGCCTCAGGGCAAGGACCCGGCCGACATAATCTTAGCCAATAAAAAAGAGTGGGAAGAGGCCATAAAGGGAGCTAAATCAATTTATGACTTTTACTTTGAGATTGCTTTTCAGGGCGCTGACCCAAGGGCAGCCGAAGGAAAGAAAAAAATTTCGCGAATTTTATTGCCGGTTCTCAAAATAATTCCAGATAAAATTGAACAGAGCCATTGGATTCAGGAATTAGCCAGGCGGCTCAGGGCAAGAGAAGAGGATATCAGAGAAGAGTTAAGGAAGGTTAAAATTGGGGATTATAATCTGCCAGAGTATTTTAAAACCCCCCAAAAAACCGTTCTTCCCAAAAAATCAAGGAAAGAACTCCTGGAAGAAACATTGCTCACTTTAATTTTAAAATCGCCGGAAAACCCCGAAGGTTTAAATTTAGTTAGTGAAAATGATTTAGCCCTGTTTTCAGTCCCAATAAAAGATATTTTGATTAGCTTGAAAAAAAACCAAACTCCGAATCAAGTTTACAAAACAAGTTTACAAAATCCCGAAGGATTTTGTAGAATCCCGAAGGATTTTGTAGAATCTGACGATTTTAAGTATTTTTCTTTAAAAGCCGAAATTGAGGAAATAGATAAAGAACATATCTTGCCCGAAATAAAATTTTGTTTGAAAGAAATTCAAACCCTAAAAATTAAAAATGAATTAGACCAAATTTCCTTAGAGATAAAAGGAGCCGAGGGAGAAGGAAATTCAGAAAAAATTAACGAATTGACCCAAAAATTTAACCAGATATTATTACAAGTTTTTATTTCTGAAGAATCAAGTTTTCTTTCCGAAAAATCGGAAAGAAGAATCCGAAATAAAGAATATGAAGGAAAAGAAAAAAAAGAAACTCCGCAGGAGAGCAAGCTCCCTACGGGGCATGACTAAAAAGAGGATAAAGCAAAAAAGAGTTCGGAAGCGAACCTTAGTTTTTGTAAAAGAAAAACTTCAACAATTATTGGAAAGGGGCAAGAAAAAAGGTTTTGTTACTAGCTCAGAAATTCTTTCTTTTTTTCCGTACTTGGAAAAGGATATTTTGGGCTTGGAAAAATTTTACGATGAGCTGGAAAAAGAGGGAATTGAGGTTAAGGAAGCCAGAGGTTTTTTAGAGAAAGCGCCGGAAAAAAAACCGGTTAGGGCTTCGGCAATATCCTTTAATCCAATTCAAATGTATTTAAAAGAAATTGGTCGCTACCCGCCCCTAACGCCGGCCGGTGAAAAAGAATTAGCCAAAAGAATAGAAAAGGGAGACCGGGAAGCGAAGAAAAGATTGGCAAAATCCAATCTAAGATTAGTTGTCTCAATAGCTAAAAAATATGTCGGCCGGTCTTCTAACCTAACCCTTTTAGACCTAATCCAGGAAGGAAATATCGGCCTTTTTAGAGCGGTGGAGAAATTTGATTGGCGGCGGGGTTATAAATTTTCAACTTATGCCACCTGGTGGATAAGGCAAGCGGTAACCCGGTCAATAGCCGATTTCGGAAAAACAATTAGAATTCCTGTTCATATGGTAGAAACAATTTCAAAATACAGTCAGGTTAAGAGACGACTCTTGCAGGAACTGGGAAGAGAACCCTTGGCCGAGGAAATTGCAACTGAAATGGGGCTTGAAATTGATAAAATTCACCATATTCAGAAAATTTCTCAGGGGACTGTTTCCCTGGAGACCCCGGTGGGCACAGATGAAGAAAACAGCATTTTAGCTGAATTTATTGCCGATGAAAAAACTCCCTTGCCCTCTTCGGAAGCAACCAGAAACATTTTAAAAGAACGGCTAAAAGAAATTTTGATTGATTTGAGCCCGAGAGAACAAAAGATTTTAGAACTAAGGCACGGTTTAAAAGACGGCGTCCGTCATACATTAGAGGAGGTGGGAAAGGAATTTGGGGTGACCAGAGAGAGAATTCGTCAAATCGAAGCCAAAGCATTGGAAAAAACCAGAAAACATAAATCCCTTAAAAAATTAAAGGGTTATTAATTTAAAATTTCAAATTTCAAATTGTAAATTGTAAATTGTAATTTGTGAATTTATGCCGAACGTAAAAACTAAAGAACTTATAGAGAGAGTAAAAAAATTTATAATTAGAATCATTAGTTTAGTAAATAAGTTTCCGAAAAGTATAGCAGCATATAGAATAAGCGGCCAATTAATTGATGCGGCTTGCTCAACTGGTGCAAACTTGACTGAGGCGCAAGCTGCTAGATCTCGGAAAGAATTTGTTAGTATTATTGGCGTAGTGTTAAAAGAGTGTAAAGAAGTCATTTTCTGGTTAGATATTATAAGTTCAATTAAATTTCTAACAAAAAAAGAAGATTTAGAAGAATTAATCGCTCTTACCAAAGAAGGAAAAGAACTTGCAAATATTTTTGGTCGCATTATAATAACAACTAGTAAAAGTTTAAAATTTAAAATTTAAAATTTCAAATTGTAAATTGATTAGGGGATTGATCTAATAAATTTTAATTTTACAATTTTAAATTTTCAATTATTTATTCCGGTGTAGCTCAATGGTAGAGCGGCTCCCTGTCAAATAAGGCAGCTTTCAAGAGAAATCTTGGGATGAAAAATTTCGGGATAACGGTGAAACCCTATTCAAAATTCAAATAGGGTAATACCGTGGGAACCCCGCCCTTTCGTAGAAAGAGCGAGGGCGCCGTAGAGACTAGATACCGAGACGCCTAAATCGTATAAACGATATGGCGAAGATATAGTCCACTCCTAAAAGTAATTTTAGGGTAAAGTGTAAGGAGAAGGTTGTAGGTTCGAATCCTACCACCGGAGCCATAGAATACGATACGAACTGACTATTTTTAGAGAAAATTAGATCTTCCCAGTCGGCGCTTCGCGCCGACGCCCCGCCCGGCTCTCGCCGGGCGGGGCTATTTTCGGCCGCCAGATTTTCCCAATTTTCCCTGTAAAACAGGGAAAATTTTATATATTCTTTGGAATAAAGGATTTTCTCAATGAATTTTTTAGCCCAAAGATTTTTCTCAATTCCCTTTTTCTGGGATAGGGTGGAAAGGAAAAATTTTAGAGCCAAGGAGATAGTTTCCGGGGAAAATTTAGAGCATAACTCAGTTAGTTCGTATCCACTCCGGTGGGGGATTTCTGAATTTTTTAATTCAGGATTCGAACTATGGTTTAACCTAAAAATAAGGTTTTCAAGGTAGTTTTTATCAAGGGAAATCCACTCTAAATTTTCCAGCACAAAATTTTCCAATCTTTCGGCGGAAACTTGTTTTACCGAGCAGGATTGCCAATCTTGTTGAAAAGTAGAAGTACAGCGGTAGTAATAATATCTTTTCAATTTTCCATTATCTCTTTTGTTGGTAAAACAAGAGGTCATTTTTGAGCCGCATTCTTCACAATTTATCAATCCGCCGAAAAGAAAGTTTTTGTACACTCTAAAATTTTTCAGTTTTTCTTTATGAATTTTTTGGGCCAGGCTAAAAATTTCCTCTGAAATTATCGGCTCGTGGATACCTTGATAAATTTCGTTAATATGTTTTATTTTCCCGATATAAACAACATTCCTTAATATATGAGCAATGTTTGTTTTAGAGAAATTTTTGCCACCTCTGTTTTTAATTCCTTTTTCTTTCAAAAAATTATAAACAGCAAAAAGAGACTTTGTTTCAAGATATTTTTCAAAAATTGATTTTATTTCTTCTGACTCTTTCGGATGGGATTTAGTAATGAAGCACTACCCGATTATTAAAGAGGAATTAAAAACCGAACTTGAACAAAGATTATTTAAAATATACGGCAACGAGACCGAGATTTATAACGAAATGCTCAAAGGCAACCCCAAAGCAAAAGAATTGTGGATTAAAATTATTGAGGCAGACCTTAAAGAGCAAGAGAAACAGCAGAAAATATTATTTGAGAAATAAAACAAAAAGTTTCCAGCACGGGAGTTTTTTGTTTCCAAATATGGTTTCTTTAGTTTCTTATTTAAGATTTAGTTCTTTTATTGCCTCGTCCCTTAAAACGATACTTCCAGCTCGGAGTATTTGCTCCAATGAGGTTTCGCCGTGTTGAAAAGCATAATTTTTAAGCGGCTCAAAGAGTGTATCATCCTTGCGGTCTAAAAGTGCCTTTCTGGAAAATTCTTGAGCGTCATATTGATTTGTGGGATTTAGCTCCTTGATCCAACCAATGATTGTTTCTCTATTATCATCAAAAATTTTATTAAATCCACTCTCTGCTACAAGTTTCTTGCCATAATCAGTAAGCGTTACTGGGCTTGTGGTTTTTAATATCCTCTGCATAGGATAACCGAGGGTCCTAAATCCATCCTGTATTTCTATAACCGCACCTCTTGTCTCATCAATTTTATCGCTAATCTTATCAACTTTACCTTCCAATCTTTCGTCTGTTTTAGTTAGAGTATTAAACCCATTCCGAATAAACAAAAAAAGCAGCGTAATTAAAGCAGTTATTAGAGCTGGCAAAAAGTAGGTTTCCATAGTCTATTTTTAGTATAACATAATCATTTTTACTATACCCTGTGGAAAACTCCAAGAAGTAAAGATATAGTGAGTAGCAGGGTAGGGTAAAATCTGCTAATCTATTATTAGGTTCGTTGACTTAAATCCGGGATATAAATATACTTGTTTTGTCGTTGTATAATGGTTCTAATCCTTCGCTTCTACTCAGGACCTGCGGCATTGTCCACGATGCGGATCAGAATCTCAAACCTTAATTTCTTTAGGTTGACCCCGTAGTGAATTTTGGACTGGTTCCGTAGCTACGGGACCAAATTTAATTTTAATTAGTCCAAAATCTACCACGGGGGTTGACTGATTGATTTTTAAATGTTAGCATTGTTTACGTAAGATAGTTGCCTGATAAGAATTTAGTCGAGCTTATCTGGGGAACTAAACTTTAGGGTAAAACCTTAAAAAATTAATTAACCTGTACTTAATTATATTATGGAAGGAACAATAAAAAGACTTACAGATAGAGGATTCGGATTTATTACTGTTGATGGCGAAGAAAAAGATTTGTTTTTTCACAAGAATGAATTGAAGGGGGTAACCTACGAAGAGTTAAAAGAGGGCGATAGGGTGTCTTTTGAAAAAACTGATTCTCCAAAAGGACCCCATGCGACAAACGTAGCCCGCGCTTAAGGATTGATTTTCAACGCAGTCTAAAAATCAATCTTTTGATTTTTAACGAAATTAGTAGATTAGATTTTGAATTCAATGACGTCGCCGTCTTTGATAATGTAATCTTTTCCCTCTGCGCGAAGTAGACCCTTTTCAGCTGCCTTGGCCCAGCTTCCCGCTTCAAGCAAGTTCTGCCAATTAATAACCTCGGCTTTAATAAACCCTTTTTCAAAGTCGGTGTGGATTACTCCGGCGGCTTGGGGCGCTTTGGTCCTTTCTTTGACGGTCCAGGCGCGGGTTTCGTCGGCGCCGGTGGTCAGAAAAGTTATAAGATTGAGCAATTTATAAGAGGACTTTATAAGGTCATCTACTCCGTCTTCGGTGATGTTTAAGTCGTTTTTATAGTTTTTCTTTTCTTCGTCGCCAAGTTCTCCTAAATCCGCTTCTAATTTCATATCAATTTGGACAAAAGGAACATTAAGGTTCAGACACTTTAAAATTTCGCCTAAGTCCTTGGCGCTTTTTTTATTTTCTATTTTATCGTTAAAAACAAAGAGCATCGGTTTAGCGGTCAATAATCCCAGCCCTCTTATGGTTTTTGTTTCGTATTCATCAAAATTAATCTGGTTTAAAAGTTTGCCGTTGTCTAAATGAGTTTTAATTTTTTCTAAAACCTCAAACTCTTTTCTTTTCTCTTTATTGCCGGATTTTGCTTCGCCGGCAACTTTCTCAATTCTTTTGCCGAGCGTTTCTAAATCCTTCATTATCAGTTCCAAATTTATAATTTCAATGTCTCTTTTTGGGTCTATATTTTTATCAATATGCAAAATTTCTTTGTCTTCGAAAACCCTGACCACTTGGGCAATGGCGTCCGCTTCCCTTATTTTTGCCAAAAACTGATTTCCCAATCCCTCGCCTTTATTCGCTCCTTTTACCAATCCGGCAATGTCAACAAACTCAATAATGGTCGGCACAATTTTTGCCGAACGAGACATTGCCGCCAATTTTTCCGGTCGTTCATCGGGCACCTTAACCACCCCGACATTGGGGTCAACCGTGCAGAAAGGGTAATTGGCGATATTAACTTGTTTTTTTGTCAGGGCTTTAAACAAAGTGGACTTTCCCACGTTTGGCAGGCCGACAATGCCTACGGATAACATAAGAGTGAACTACCAACCCGCTAAAAGCGGGTGGCTTCTCGGGTCTTAGGGTGGACTGAAGTCCTGCCCTCGCCGAAGCCCTGTTCCAGAGCAATTTTTAATATGTTTTTAGCGGCGTTTTCGTCCCTGCCGACTATCAAATTACAATAAGGACAAATATGCGTCCTGACTGACAATGATTTTGGCACGATTTCACCGC
>JAHIOY010000102.1 GCA_018894495.1 Patescibacteria group bacterium | reverse complement strand
GCGGTGAAATCGTGCCAAAATCATTGTCAGTCAGGACGCATATTTGTCCTTATTGTAATTTGATAGTCGGCAGGGACGAAAACGCCGCTAAAAACATATTAAAAATTGCTCTGGAACAGGGCTTCGGCGAGGGCAGGACTTTAGTCCTTCCTAAGACCCGAGAAGCCACCCGCTTTTAGCGGGTTGGTAGTTCACACATTAAGTGATATGAGTGATAAAAAAATATGGATATTTCTTCCATAATTTTGGTTGTTTTGGGGCTTTTTCTTTTTGAAACCAACCTAGGGAGATGAAAAATCATTTATAATGGAAAAAGAAATCCTGCCAAAATTTAATATTCCCTTTGAAGGAAACAAGAAACTTGAGCAATTAATTGAAAAAGTAAGGAGAGATAAATCCCTGAATACGATTTTAAGGATGTCAAACGTCAACGCCATAGACCGGTTGGGTTATAATGACCATGGCCCGGTTCACATTAAAATAATATCCAACATAGCCCTGAAAATTTTTCGGCTCTTAGTCAAAAGGGGGATTATTCCAAATTTAGTTAAAAATTACGGCCTTAAACAGGAGGACGCAGAAATAGTGGTGGTTTTGGGTTCAATACTTCATGACATTGGTCACGCCGTCCATCGGGAAAGTCATGAAGTTTTATCAATTATCTTTGCCATGCCGATTATTGATAAATTGCTTAAAGAAATTTATCAAAAAGAGGAGGAAAGAACCATTATTAAATATGAAACTCTTCAGACAATTTTTTCTCACGATTCCAAAATTATACCCCTGACAATAGAAGGCGGGGTGGTTAAGGTTGCCGATGCTTTAGATATGGAAAAGGGAAGAGCCAGAATTCCATATCGGATTGGCCGAGTCAATATCCATTCAACTTCGGCATTAGCCATTGAAAAAGTGGAGATTTGGGGAGGAAAAGAGAAACCAATCAAAGTGATTATTTTGATGTCAAACCCAGCCGGCATATTTCAGGTAGATGAATTGCTAAAAGAAAAAATACTGACATCTGGAATTGATGGGCTGGTGGCAGTGGAGGCGCGGCTCATAAAAGACGGGAAAGAAGAGCTCTTCAAAAAATACGATTAATTTTGCCAATTTTGTCTTAACTTTCCTAAATTTCTGTTGAAAAACGGGGGTCAATTCAAACACGGCAATATACCTCTCTAAGAAATCTTAAAAATTTTGTTGTTTGTAATTCAAAAAATAAAGTATTAAAATAAAAAAGCCGTCCTCAAAAAAATGGCAAATAAATTTTATTCTTGGCAAAAATTGTTGTCAAGGCTTAGGTTAGGAAAAAGTGAAAAAAATGAAAATAAAAAATAATATTATATTAAGCGAAGAGGATTTTACAGCAAGAATATTAAAATTTAATGGAATAGAAAAGGCATACAGATTTCGTTACAAGATTTTTTGTGAAGAACTACAATGGCTTCCATTAAATACAAGTGAAAAAGAATTTGATGAATATGATCAATTTTCAATTCACTTTGGAGTATTTTCTAAAGATGGAAAACTTGTAGGATACGGTCGCTTTATTCTTCCAGGAAGCGACTTTATGCTTGAAAAAGAATTTAAAGATTTACTCAATAATCATATTATTCGGAAACAAAGAGATACCGTAGAGGTGTCTCGAATATCAATAGATAAAATTTTAAGATCTACGGGTAGTTTTAACATAATCACAATGCTTCTCTATAAACTCATGTATAGATGGTCAATAAAAAATAAAATTAGATATTGGTATATGGCAATCGAGCCAAATTATTTGAAATTACTCCAAAAGTTTTTTCCATGTAAACAAATTGGGGATATTAAATTTTATCAGCCAAATACTGCTACAACAGCAGCATTATTAGATTTAAAAGAGGCTGAAGTTTTTTTATTGAGAGTGAATCAAAAACTTTATGAATGGTTTTTAAAATAGCATAATTTTTTTAATTTTATGACCGTTAATTTTATCCTTCTTTTAATATTTACCCTAATTAATCTAATCCTTGCTATTTTTATCTATTTTAAAAACCCAAAAGATAAAATTAATGTTTGGTTTAGTTTAATCACTTTAAGTGTAGCCCTCTGGGCTTTCACAAATGCCGTTTGTCTTAGAGTTGAAACTTTAAAAGGAGCTATTTTATGGTCTCAAATAAGTTATATTAGTGCAATTTTAATTGCGGGTAGTTTTTTATATTTTTCTCTAATTTTTCCAACTTCTATTAGTGCTTTAAATGAATATCAACCTAAAAAATATCATAAAATTTATCTT
>JAHIOY010000101.1 GCA_018894495.1 Patescibacteria group bacterium | reverse complement strand
TTAAAAGAATATTCTTTGGGAAGCGCAGTTCTCGGCATTTTAAGCTGCTTTTTCGGCATTTTACTTTTTAGGTTCGCGGGATTTCCAGTCGGTCCTGCGATTATTCTAACCTCAACCTTCTTTTTCCTAATTTCCTTAATTCTTAAACCCCGTTAGAAATTCTGTACCAATTAGAATTTCTAACGGGGCGAATAGAAAAAAGCCCATTGTCGGGTATTTATTTTTGCCTTAAATTATGGTATTTTGAAATTGTAAAAAATTGAATATCCAAATTGCCTAACCCTTATAGTATTCTATGAGGTATGGTAGAAAAAATCCACTGCGACATAAAGAGGGGTATCTATCTCACTATCATGTCGCAGTGGTTACTCCCGAAAGGGAGTAGGCAGTTCCGCAAGGACTGTCGGTGAGGGGGGATACCCCTTTCTGTTGTCCGCTCGCCAATAAAAACCACTGCGACAATATGTCTAATCAAAAAAAGACCTTAATTTTTTTGTTAATTCCTATAATTATTGGTTCAATATCAATCTATTTTTTCTTACAAAAACAAGCCAAAGAAAAAGAAGCCGAGCAAATTAAAACCCTTTTAGCAGAGATAAACGAGGTTATAAACCTAATGGACGCTGTTAAAAGCGAAATGCCGAAAGAGTTATTAGAGACGCATAATTATTTAATGAGCGGGGCTTTAGGGGGCAAACTTTACAGAGCCGACCCGAGATTAAAAGATAATGTCATAATGTATCACGGGGCAAAGACGCTGTCAGTTTATATCAACCCCGATATAAAATTAAAAAAGGTCTTATGGATACCAGTTTTTTATCACGAAGTAGCCCATAATTACTGGCACGCTAAAAACCCGCCAGTTAAGACCTTTGAAGAGTTTAAGAGCCAGCTTTTTAATTCCGAGAATTACGGCTACACCGTCAATGCCCAAGCCTGGGATTTAGTGATGAAACATTACCCTGTTATTAAAGAGGAACTAAAAACCGAACTTGAGCAAAGGTTATTTGCAATATACGGCAACGAGACCGAGATTTATAACGAAATGCTCAAAGGCAACCCAGAAGCCAAAGAGTTATGGAATAAAATCATTGAGGCAGACCTTAAAGAGCAAGAGAAAGACCAAAAACTATTATTTAAGAAATAAAATATTACAGGGCAATTTTGAAGATATAGTGAGTTGAAGGGTGGGGTATACTGATTATTAAAACACTTTAAGCAAATATTTTATTCAATTTTGCCCTTGTTTTAATCCCGACATGACCAGTATTTGGTAAATTATACATCGCTTGAAATGATTGGACGCTTCTAAAAGTTACTTTTCCAAAATATCCGGCTGGTTTAATTATTTGAGGGAAAACACCAACGTATTTTAAACATTTTTGAAGCCAAATTACTTCTTTATTCCTATTTCCTGATTTTAAATCTTGAACGAAAAAATGTTTTGGTTTTTCTATAACAAAATCATTTGGTAAATCCACAAGTATACTCCAACTTTCAAAAGGAAGATAATTTTTTGGAATATATCCAATTCCTTTTTCCCCCCAATTTTCTGACCAGCTATTCTGGAAAATAATATAATCTTTGTTAAATCCAATCAGCGAGATAGCATGCCCCCATTGAATATTGACTGGCGGTTTAATATAGGCAGTTTGCCAACCAATGTTATCTCCAGAAAATCCAGCCAAAATAACTCCATTTTGATAAATAGCTGATTTCAATCCTTCAAAATTTATATCATCTACTTTCGTATATCCTCCAATTTTATATTTTGAAGCATTTATTTCCGATTGATTTAAAGGTTTTGCTCCTGTGTCTTTTAAAACTTTCATTGCTGTCCTCAAATGGGTTCCATCTTCGTCTGGCATTCCATCTATTTTTTTACATTCCTGATAAAGCCATAAACCATCAAAATCTATCAAGTTTTGTTCTCGTCTTTCTTTCTCTGCCTTTAAAGAGGCACTGGAAAAGCCCACGCAGGCCGGGTAATTATTTTGATCCAAAATTGTTAATTGATAGGGAATTATATAATTGTCTGGCAAGTCCCGTAAAGGAATTGGCGTTTGAACTTGAGACAAAAGAATATCTCTTTTATCTATTTTAGATTTTATACAACCAGTAGTAAATTTTTTAATCATATTATTTTATTGTATAGGAACTCCGACGCAGTCGGAATTCCTATAAAGCAATCAAAATTTCCTTCGGAAATTTTGATTATGTGCAATCGGTATTATTTGAACAATTATAACACTAACAATAGTTATGGTAAAGCCGAAAAATATTTGTCTTCAAAAACAGATTCTTTTAGAGAATTTACTCTTGCGGTTAAGTAAAACCGCCCGTCGCTGGGCAGTTTTTATTGTCAGGGACTCTGTCAATATCGTATCAAATTAATCGTAGGTTTGGAGGCTCATTAAAAATATGATAAAATGGCAACATTATGGATAGTAAAAATTAATAAAGATTAATTTTTAACGAAGAAAAACGTTTATACAAATGAAATTCTCAAAATATACAACAAAAAATATTGAAGAAATTTTTAAGGACTTAAAGAGTCAGGAAGACGGGCTTTCAGAAGATGAGGCCGCCAGCCGCGTCAAAATTTATGGTTTAAACGAAGCCAGAACCGAGGGGCTGAAACCGATTAATATTATTTTAAGACAATTTAAGACGCCCTTTGTTTAT